>CALBVR010000079.1 GCA_937969565.1 uncultured Acidimicrobiales bacterium
AGACGGCCAGTGTCCTGAATCACCGTGTTCGGCGCACTCCCCGCATCGATCGGCAACAGATAGTCGAAGGCGACGCAAGGCGTCACCCGATTCCCACGGTGCAGCAGGAACATTCTGTCCAACAGCGGGCACCCCAGCCGATGATCAAACGGCTCCGTGTCACAACGTCTCGGTAGTTTCGATCCTGCCTCGGCGAACGGGCACACGTTCACCCCACGACCGCAGCCCCTCGACGGGCTGCACGACATCTGGGAAACTGACCATGTCCATCAGCGAACGCGACCGGCGCGATGCATACACCGGGCTCGAACAAGCCCTCGGCGAAAACGTCGCAAACACCATCATGCAGCTCCTCCCCAATCAACCTGCCGACCAACTCGTCACCCGAGCCGACATGCACGCGTTCGGAGCCGAGCTGCGCGGCGAAATGGCCGGGGTACGGGGAGAAATGGCAGAGCTTCGGGCCGACATGGTCGACCGCTTTGCGACCGCCAAATTCGAAACCCAGCGGCTCATCGTCGCCAGCATGGCCGGCAACGCAATCGCCGTCATCACCGCAATCGCCGTCTGAAGCCGTATAGGCGGCCCGAGCAACGCTTCCCCGAAGCCGCCATACGAAGCGCCTGATCATCAGCGAAACGAAGCGACCGCTCAATCCAGCAGCAGTACCGAGACTTCGACCAGCACTTCGAGGTCGTCCGGCGAGAGCGCCGCCCCTTCGATGGCCACAACATGCTCGCCCTCGGCGAGCAGAACGATGGTCAGGTCATCTGGGAGGATTCGATGCGCAGCGCCACCCAAGCCGGGGATCGCCTCCACCGTGGTCCTCCGTCCATCACCAAGATCAATTTCGGGACACACACCGGAGAGATCGGCGAATCGATCCACGAACGTACGGGCCCGTTCAGCGGAACCGACAGCCCGCACAGTGTGCGTGGCACGCGTCCCATTCACGGACAGCTCGACAGACGCCGAACCATGGTTGCCGAGCTCGAAGACGACATCGAAGACGGCACAATCGGTCGGATTCTCGGACGGCTCCCGCTCGTCGAGGAACGGGCCCATCACTGACCATTCCGGTCCCAGCAGCTCCGCAGTCGGCACGAGATCAACGAGTGTCCTCTCAGGCGGATCCGGTAACTCGATTTCCTCGATCGTCGTCGTGGGCGCGGATCCGACCGGCTCCACAGCCGAGGGTCCCGTCTCGGAACCGCACGCTGCGACACCAATCGGGATCACAGCCAGAGCTGCCAGCCAGCGGGTCAACGAATGGCCACCACGAACAGCACCACGGCGAGCACCGACGTCACAGCGAGCCCGACAAGAAGCGGCCGTCGACTGCCTGGAAGCGCCACGAGCGCCAGGCCGAACGGTGTCAACACCGACGCCCCCAACCCAAGGCCGAGCAAGGTGACGTATCCGGCACGCATGCCGTCGCGAGAGGCAGAGGTGAATCCATCGCGCTCGAGGCGGGCGGCCAAAAGGGAGCCGAAGGCAAAAAGCGCGCCGAGTGCGAAGGCAACCAGAACCACCGTTACCCGGCTCGCATCACGCATCATCACCTCCGGCCGCCGACGATACGAACGGCATCGCATGCCTCGAATGACTGACCATCAGTCAACACTCCCGACATGCACAGTGTGGTCGTCGATCGATCTGCGCCGAGATCCGGAATCGGGAAGTGCACAACCAGATCAGGAAGACCATCACCATTCACGTCTTCAACGTGGTCCATCTCGTGAGCGACGGTCGCCGCCCCCGGCCCCATCGTCAACGACGAGGTGTCGATCGATGTTGCGTCGAACACCGCAGACGACAAGAGCGCAGCGGGCAGTACGCCTCGAGCACTCGGATTCAGCGTGTTCTGTGACGATTCGGGCTTGATGTCCATCGGGAAAATCCGCACGGTGACGAAGTCTGTGAGGCCCTCATTATCGGTCACAACCAGAGTTATCTGAACCGGCTCATCGGCAACGAGACGGTGTTCGACCTCGGCCCCGACGTAGACCACATCATCCGCCCCACTCGAGACGTACCAGTCGAACGAGACGATCTCACCATCAGGATCGACACTCGAGGTCCCGTCCAGGGCAACCAGATCGCCGTCGATCGTCCACTCGATCGCACCGATTGGGCGCTCATTGGGCACTCCTTCCTGATAGCTCGAAAACAACACTTCTTCGCCACCAGGATCAACCTCGAGCGCAAAGATCGACACTGTCCACGTACCCGGCTCAGGGTTCGTGATCTCGAACTGTTCGTATCCCGGACCGTTCTCGTGGAAGACATCGACATCCGTGGAACCGCGTTCAATGATCCGGCCCGAAGGTGACTCCAACGTCATCACGAAGTCGCTCCCGCCCCAGAACGTGAGGAAGTCGAGCAGTTCCTGAAGCGCACCGACCACAATCTCGTACGAAACGGTCTCGCCCTGCTGCAAGAAGGCCCGCTGATAGCCGTCGTCGGCGAGAACGTCCTCGATTTCTGCCGCGATCGCCTCGTGCCCAGCAGCGGTCGGATGGATACGACCCCCGTCGAGCAGCGGGAAGAACCACTCGGTGCCTCCACCGCAGAGCTGGTGCGTCTGGAACCGATCCTTCGCATCCGCGAACAGATACCCGTTCCGTCGCGCGTTCGATTCGATGATCGAGTTGAGTTCATCAATCTTTTCCACGATCCAACGCTGGTCCGCCTTCTTCACTCCCTCACAACGGCCACCGGGCAGGAACGTCCGATCCGAACCCTCCGAGGAAAAGAACGGCGGATACCCCACGGCGACCACGGTTGCAAAGGGTGACGCTCGCTTGATGTCACGGAAGATGGTGTTGTACGGCACCACGTCTGCCGGGAAGCTCGCCTCATCATCGAGTCGAGCAAAGGCTTCACGCGTCGGACGCTTCACCTTTTCATCGTTGAAGCACGTATTGAACGGCAGCAGTTCGAACCCGAGAATGCACTCGGCGAGGGAGTCAGCGAATTTCGAGTCATTCCCTCCGATCGAGAACGTGATGAGGCCTGCATCGGTCGTCAGATAGTCGAGCTGCGGAAGCTCGCCCCAATCCCCGCCGTTTCGGGGGTTGTAGAACTCGCGAGTCACACCGCCCTGACACGCATGGAAGGAAAGGTCCAGACTCAGCTCCACCGCGAGAACCTGCGAATAGGCGCTGGTCGAGCGCTGGCAGTTGTTCGGTCCCGGATCGTTGTTGGTTCCCGGCTCGTACGGCGCAACACCAAACCCAGACGAATAGGAATCGCCAAGTGCGAAATATCGGGTGTTGTCGGCGAGATCAACGCCGGGCTGACAGTCTTCTTCGACGTTTGCGACCGCTCCGAGCTGGAGGTTGTCGATGATGACGGCCGAGTCGTAGACAGCATCTCCCTGATCGAAGATCGAGAGGTACAGCGAGTGATTCCCCGGCGTAATCGGCGTTGCGGTGCGGAGCAGCGGGGTGGCCCCGTCATACGTCGTACCTGCGGCGAATTCGGGCGTCATCGATGCCGCACCGGTCGAGTTGATACTGATCGTGTTGCCGGCGGCGTCAAATGCGAAGTTGTCCGGCGCGACGATGCTTGAGCCCGAGGTGGTCCACGAAGATACGTCGAGCTCCGCGACGAAGGC
>CALBVR010000080.1 GCA_937969565.1 uncultured Acidimicrobiales bacterium
TGCCTTGGAGCAGCGGGCCGAACGCCTGCGCTCCGCCGAGCCGCTCGGTGTTCTTGTAGGCGATGTTGCCACTGTCGAGATCCGGAAAGATGAAGACGTTCGCCCGACCCGCCACCGGTGAACCCGGCGCTTTCTTGTTCCCGACGGCCGGAACCCAGGCGGCATCGAACTGCAGCTCGCCGTCGATCGGGAGCTCCGGATCGGCCTGTTGTGCAAGCGCGGTGGCAGCGCGCACCTTGTCTACGCGCGGATGCTCGGCGCTGCCCTTGGTGGAGAACGACAACATCGCCACACGGGGGTCCTCGCCCGAGAGCTGGCGGAACGTCCCGGCGGAGGAGACGGCGACGGAGGCAAGCTGAGCCGCATCCGGGTCTGGCAGCACACCGCAGTCCCCGTAGACGATTGGCTGTCCATCGGGCAGCACGAAGAAGAAGCAGCTGCTGATCGCCTCAACCCCTGGCGCGACCCCGAGCAGATGGATCCCGGCCCGCAGCACATCGGCGGTGGACCGGCTCGCACCGGCGACGCATCCATCCGCTTCGCCCACGCGCACCATGAGTGCGGCCACATGGAGCGGATCGTCCAGGTTGGCCCGCTCGCCAACCTCGGCCGCAGCGGCAACGACGGCCGGAGTTCGCAGAGCCTCGAGATCGTCGGCAACAACGGCAATTGCCAGCCCACGGTCGTTCAACGTGGCCGCTGCGGAGTGCGCCCGATCGTCGCCAGCGTCAGCAAGCACGATCCGCTTCGGTGCGCCCGCCGCCCGGTCGAACCACGACTGCTGAATGGGGGAGATCTCCATACCCGCAACCTAGGCGATACTGTCGCCAACGCCCGTCCCCGAGGAGCTCGATGCACCACCCCCGCCGTGGCGGAACCCTGGCCCTGATCGTCATGCTCGCCTTCGCCGCGTGCAGCAGCGACTCCAACACCGAGCAGGCCGCCACCGACCCGGTTTCCAGTGAGGAATCGCGTACGCCGACGACCTCGGCGACAGCGGCAGAGCCGACCGCCACCACGACCACGACGCCGGCTCCGACCTCCGCCGCTCCTGAGATTGTGCTGACTACCGGCATCGACGCCACTCCCCCGTCGCCCGCGTGGGAGCGACCACCACTCGGCGAGATCCGGCCGGATCCGGCATACGGCCTCCCCGTGACCCGCATGACGTCGGCCGAAGACACCAGGTTCGATCGCAACACGTACAGCCGCCGCAACCCGGAGAACGCCGACGGGTCCCTGTTCTTCAGCTACCACGGCGACGCCACGTACAACGTCCGCCGAGTCGCCGACGGTGCCCTGGTGGCGGTGACGCCGATTCATCCGGACGGCGAACCGCAGTGGCATCCGACCGACCCGAACGTTCTGCGTCATGTCGCCGGGCCAAACGTGTCGGTCGGGACGCTCCAGCTTCTCGAAACCGCAGTGAGCAGTGGGCGCACCACCGTCGTCGCCGACCTGACCGAGCGGCTGCAAGCCCGATTCCCCGGAGCCGCGTACATGATCGACCGCGCCGAGGGCGCTCCGAGCGCTGACGGCAACCGTTGGGCCTGGATCGTGCACTCCGACGAGGAGCAACCCATCGGCATCGTGCACTACGACCTCGCCACCGACTCGATCCTCGGCACGCTCGATCTGAACGAAGACCCGGACGATCGACTCGATTGGGTCTCTTCCTCCCCGACCGGCGATCACGTGGTCGCCGGCTGGTGGAGTCGCACCGTGGCCTTCGATGTCGATCTGGGCAACCCTCGGACCCTGCTCGACGGTGGCGAGCACTCGGACCTGATGCTTGGCCCCAACGGCAACGACATCTACGTGTGGATCGACTTCGTGGACTCCGGTTGGGCGATCGCCACAGATCTTGTGACGCTCGAGGAGACCCGACTCTTCGATCTCTACGACGACGCCAACACGTCGATCCACTTCTCGGGCAAGGCGTACGACCGGCCGGGCTGGGTCGTTGCCTCCACGTACAGCTGCAAGGAGGACGGATCGCCGTGGAGCTGCCACAAGGTCTTCGCCGTCAACGTCGCCACGGCCGAGATCGTCAACCTGGCACACACCTACAACTGCGGTCAGGACTATTGGACCGAAACCCACGCCGCCACGAACCGGGACCTCAGCCGAGTCTGGTTCAACAGCGACGGCGGCAGCTGCGGCATCGACGCCGAGATCTACCGCATCGACGTTCCGCCGCTCGACTGAATCGGATCTGAGCAATCCTGGCGGGAACCGGCCCCGCCCCGCAGCCGATCAGCCGCGGCCGCGCCAGGGGATGAAGCGTTCTTCGGCCTTGCGCATGATGAGGTCGAGGATCACACCGATCACGCCGATGATGATGATCCCGAAGACGACCAGCTCGTTGCGGAAGAACGTGCGTGCGGTCCAGATCATTGCGCCGAGGCCTGTCTGGGCGCCGACGAGTTCGGCGGCGACGAGCGTGCCCCAGCAGACGCCGATGGCGACACGCATGCCGACGAAGATCTCGGGAAGAGCGTTCGGCAGGATCACGTTGCGAAGAATCTGCTGCTTTGATGCACCGAGCGAATAGGCGGCATGCACCTTGGACAGCCGCACCCCGGTGACGCCGGCGCGAGCCGCGATCACCATGATGAAGAAGGCGGCGAAGAACAGCATGACGACGGCCGGGGTCTCGCCGATGCCGAACCAGAGGATCAGCAGCGGGATGAACGCCAGCGGCGGCACAGGCCGGAACAGCTCGATCAGCGGATCGAAGATTGCTCGCAGCGTGTTGTTGAGTCCCATGGCCAGGCCCACGGGAACACCGACGACGACACCGATGCCGAAGCCGATGAGGATGCGACGCAGGCTGGCGAAAACATGTTCAGCGAGGGTGACCCGCTGGAAGCCGTCGGTGGCGAGTTCCCATCCACCTTGGATGGTCTCGATTGGCCCGGGGAAGAAGGTGGGGTCGGCGATGCCGAGTGCCTCGGACAGCAACCAGATGACGAACAGCACGACCAGCGTGGCCAGGCTGATGAGCCGGTTGCCCGTGACGGCAGAGCCATCGCCGAAGGTGACGGTCTTGCGCTGCGCGTTCGGGCTCTTCTTGGGCGGGTTCTTCTCGATGACCCGGCCGGCGCTGCCACCGGGGCCGCCGCCAAATCCGCCAGAGATGTTCGGGTTCGACTCCATGTTCGACATGTCAGGCTCCCTCGTGTCCCATGATCTGTTCTTCCATTTCCCAGATCAACGAGAGAATCTCTTCCCGCTTCTCCGTGAACTCCGGGGAGTTCTTCAGTTCGCGTGGGTCCTCGGTGAGGCCGAGCTTGGCGAAGGGGAGTTCGTATTCGCGCTCGATGCGTCCCGGCCGGGGCGCCATGACAAACAGGCGATCACCCAGGAACAGTGCTTCTTCCACGGAGTGGGTGACGAGCACGATGGTCTTCTGCGTTCGATCCCAGAGCTCGAGGATGAGGCTCTGCATTTTCTCCCGGGTCAGCGCGTCGAGTGCGCCGAGCGGCTCGTCCATGAGGATGAGTTCCGGGTCGTTGGCGAGGCAGCGGGCCAGGGCCACGCGCTGCTGCATGCCGCCAGAGAGTTCGTAGACGGCCTTCTGGCCGAAGTCGCCGAGGCCGACGGTCTCCAGGAGGTCCTGAACCATCGCATCCGTTTGCGGGCCTTCGTTGCCGTTCATGCGCGGCCCGAAGGACACGTTGTCGGCGACATTGAGCCACTCGAAGAGCGCACCTTGCTGGAAGACCATGCCCCGGTCCTGGCCGGGACCGGTGATCGGTGCGCCGTTGAGCGTGATTGATCCGGATGTGGGCGCCAGAAAGCCGGCGATGATGTTGAGCAGCGTGGTCTTGCCACAGCCGGACGGACCCAGAAGGGTCAGAATTCGCCCAGACTCGAGGTCGAAGGAAACATCCTTCAACGCCTCGACGGAACCGCCGTTTGGCAGTTCGTAGATCATGCCCAGGTGATCAACCGAAAGGTTGCTCACTGTCTCCCCCTAACAAAGGCGCTCAGCGCCTACTCCCGTAGTGAACCTAGCTGGTGCACACGGATGCCGGAAGGGCCGGGCCGTTGGCACGACCCTCCCGGCATCAACCGAGTGTGCGTTCGGTGACGATCAGCCGTCGAGGAAGCTGGTGTCGATGGTTGCTGCGTAGTCGTCGAGCTTCGACTCGAGCGCACCCTCTGCCACGAACAGGTCGGCGACCTGGTTCATGAAGACGGGGACGTCGTTGCCGAACCACGCATCGCTCTTCTGCTCTGCCGGCGTCGGGAACGAGAACGTCGACAGGGTCGAGATGGTGTCCTCTTCCGACATGCCAGCCTCGGCGGCGATGTCGGCGATGCGGGAGTCCGGATCGCTGGCGTACGCAGCGTTGGCGTCGGCCGTGATCTTCAGGAAGTCCTTGAGGACGTCGCCGTTGGCTTCGGCGAACTCCGCACGAACGGAGGTCACGTCGAACACCTTCAGGCCGATCTCTTCTTCCATCTCGGCACCCGTCATCATGATGTTGCCGGCTTCGAGCATGCGGTTCAGACCGCCGCCCCAGCCACACGCCATGTCGACGTCGCCGCCCTGGAGGGCTGCAGCGCCTTCGGCGGGTGCGAGGTTGACGATCTCGAAGCTGTCGGTGTCGACACCCATGAACTGCATGGACTTCAGCATCTTGTAGTGAGCGACCGTGCCGAGGGGCACGGACACCTTTGCGCCGTTGAGAAGCTCGGCGGCGTTGTCACGGGTCACACCGAGATCGGTGGCGGCGACGCAGTTGTCGTTCTCGGCGTACGAGACGGCAACGTCGACGATCTTGAGGTCCTGGCCGGCGGACACGGCGCCCACGAACGGCACGAGGCCCTGCGAGAACGCGATGTCGATGTCGCCCGAGGCCATGGCCGCAGACATTTCGACGCCGGTGCTGAACGAGACCCAGTTGACCGTGAGGCCGAGTTCCTCGTCGTACGTGCCGTTGGCCTGCTCGAACTGGTTCGGCGTCGGCCACTCGAGGAAGTAGGCGACATTGAGCTCTTCGAGGTCACTGTCGCTGCCTCCGCAAGCAGCGGCGACGATTGCGAGGGCAGCGAACATCGCTGCCATCATCATCTTCTTCATTTTTGGTTTCCCCCTCCGGGATTGTCCTGCTCTGTTTCCAGAGCCCGTGACATCCTCCTTTGGATGTCAACGAATGTGGTTCAATTCGTGAACCGGGCCAGACCCTACTCGGCGCTCCTGCGAACGCCGCATCACCCGTGTGAACGCTGCATTGCCATCCACGCTTGCACGTTGGTGAGGATCTGGTCCATACGTTCGAAGATGTCGTCGAGCACGGCCTCGTCGGCGATGAGCGGTGGCGAGAGCACCAGCATCGTTGCGCCGCGGTCGTCCGGGCGGATGAGGAGCTTCGACTCCTTGACGAATCCGCCGAGCACGCCGCCTTGCAACGCTGCGCGGTCTTCGTCGTTCAGTTCGGTGCCGGCTTCGCGGCTCTCCATGAATTCCACGGCGTAGAAGTAGCCGCAGCCGCGCCATTCCTTGATGACGTCGAACTTGTCGGTGAGTGCATCGAGCTTGTCCTGGAAGTACTGCTCGTGGGCGAGCACGTTCTCGAGGACCTTCTCGTCGCGCATGGCCTTCATGTTCGCAACGGCGACCGCACAGGCGACCGGGTGGCCACCGAAGGTGGAGCCGTGGTTGTACATACCGAGCTCGGAATCCCAGGTCTCGTGGACGAGTCGTTCACGGATAACGACACCGCCGAGCGGCTGGTAGGCGGAGGTGACGCCCTTCGCGAAGGTGATCATGTCGGGGTCGATGCCGAAGCGCTCGCTCGCGAACCAGTGGCCGAGGCGACCGAAGGCGTTGATGACCTCGTCGGCGCACAGCAGGATGCCGTACTCGTCGCAGATGCGACGCAGTTCCTGCCAGTAGCCCTCCGGCGGAACGACGGCACCGCGACCGTTCTGCACCGGCTCGGCGATGACGAGGGCGACGGTCTCGGGCCCCTCGTCGAGGATCATCTGCTCGAGCTCCTTGACGCATGGCCACTCGGCAACGGGCGTGTCGGCGTCGCCGGCACCGTCGCAGGTGTTGGCGACGTGACGGACACCGTCCCACAGGAGCGGAAGGAACTGCGTGCGGAACTTCGGGATGCCCGTGACAGACAGCGCGCCGAGGGTGGTGCCGTGGTACGCCCAGTTGCGGGCGATGACCTTGTAGCGGGAGTCCTCGCCGCGGGCCACGTGGTAGTTGCGGGCGAACTTCACTGCCGACTCGACGGCTTCGGAGCCAGAGCTCACGAAGAACACCTCGTTGAGGTCGTTGGGGGCGAACTCGGCGATCATCTGGGCCGCTTCGATGGTGGGCGGGCTGGCGAAGCCCCAGTTCGGGAAGAACGCCAGCCGTTCCATCTGCTTCATGGCGGCGGCAGCGAGGTCCTGGCGGCCGTGCCCGATGTTGGTGCAGAAGAGACCGGCCAGACCGTCGAGGTATTGGTTGCCCTCGGTGTCGGAGACGTAGCAGCCCTGACCCGCATCGATGATGGGGAAATCGGCGTCGTGCCACGCTCCGCCCTTCGTGTAGTGCGGCAGCAGATTCGCCTGGGCAGCCTTGCGTTCGTGGTTCATTCCGATCCCTCCTCGTTGAGGTCGCTTGCGACAGTTGAGACGGCACGGTCACCCGCGCCGCAGTTAGGCTCTCTCACCAAATCGTGAGTTACCCTAACCATACGTGACCCGGGGCACAAGAGGAAGAGTCGGGCGTTCACACAGGAGCAACACAGATGAGCAGAATTCCTGAGCAATCCCGCGTCGTCATCGTCGGCGGCGGAGTGGTCGGAGCCAGCGTGGCGTTTCACCTCACCGAACTGGGCTGGTCCGACGTCACCCTCCTCGAGCGGTACACGCTGACCAGCGGAACCACCTGGCATGCCGCCGGTCTGGTCGCCCAGCTCCGGGCGACCGCCAACATGACCCGCCTCGCTGCCTACGGCGCCGAGTTGTACGAGCAGCTCGAATCCGAGCGCGGTTTCCCCACCGGGTTCAAGCGCACGGGGTCGATCGCCGTGGCCGCCGACCACGAGCGACTCGAAGAGCTTGTTCGCGGCGCAGACATGGCCGCCTGCTTCGGCGTCGATGTGCAGGAGATCGACGTCGAGACGCTGGCCTCGCACTGGCCGATGATGCACACCGACGACCTCGTCGGTGGCGTCTGGGTCCCCCGAGACGGACAGACCTCGCCGGTCGACACCACGATGGCCCTCGCTCAGGCAGCGAAGGCCGGCGGCGCAAAGATCGTCGAGAACATCGAGGTCGACCACATCATCACGAAGAACGGTGTGGCCACGGGCGTGTCGACGAGCGAGGGCGACATCGCTGCCGAGTACGTCGTGAACTGCGCCGGCCTGTGGGCCCGCGACCTGGCCGCGAAGGCGGGAGCAAGCGTGCCCCTCCACGCGTGCGAACACTTCTACCTCGTGACTGAACCGGTCCCGGATCTTCCCCCCGGGTTGCCGACGCTGCGCGACCCGGGCAGCAACGCGTACATCAAGGAGGACGCCGGTCGCATCCTCGTCGGGTTCTTCGAACCGGTCGCCAAGCCGATCGACCCGAAGGACATGCCGAAGAAGGGCTTCGTGCAGCTGGACGACGATTGGGACCATCTCGGCCCGGTCATCGAGCAGGCGATCCATCGACTGCCGCTGCTCGGCGAGATCGGCATCCGCCTGTTCTTCAACGGGCCGGAGAGCTTCACGCCGGACGACGCATACCTGCTCGGCGAGAGCCCCGAGTTGCGCAACCACTTCGTCGCCGCCGGCTTCAACTCGGTGGGCATCCAGTCCGCGGGTGGCGCCGGCCGCGTCCTCGCCGACTGGATCGTCGACGGCGCTCCGCCCATGGACCTCGCCGACGTCGACGTCCGCCGCATGCACCCATTCATGGGGAACCGTCGTTTCGTGAAGGACCGTTCGGTCGAGACGTTGGGCCTGCTCTACGAGATGCACTGGCCGTTCCGCCAGAAGGAAACCGCCCGCGGCGCCCGCCGCTCCCCCATCCACGACGCCCTCGTGAACGCCGGTGCGGTGATGGGCGAGACCAACGGTTGGGAACGTCAGAACTGGTTCGCGAACGACGGTCAGGAACCGAAGTACGAGTACACGTACGGTCGTCAGAACTGGTTCGAGAACTCGGCGGAGGAACATCGTGCCACTCGAGAAGCCGTCGGCTTCTTCGACCAGACCGCCTTCTCGAAGTTCCTGGTGCAGGGCCCCGACGCGATGTCGACGCTCAACCGCATCTGTGCCGCCGAGGTGGACGTCGAGCCCGGCAACACCGTCTACACCCAATGGTTGAACCCCAAGGGCGGCATCGAAGCCGACCTCACCGTCTCTCGCTGGAGCGAGAACGAGTACTTCGTCGTGACCCCAACTGGCACGCAGACGCGGGATCACAACTGGCTCGTGCGGAACACCCCGGACGACGCCGTCGCCATCACCACAGACGTCACGTCCGGATGGTCGATGTTTGCCGTCATGGGCCCCAACAGCCGGGTGCTGCTCCAACCCCACACGGATGCCGACCTCTCCAACGAGGCCTTCCCCTTCGGCACGACCCAGCAGATCGACATCGGGTACGCCACCGTGCGCGCCATCCGACTCACCTATGTCGGTGAGCTCGGTTGGGAGCTCTACGTACCTTCAGAATTCGCCGCCCACGTGTACGAGACGATCTTCTCGAACGGCGAGGCGCACGGCCTGCGCCACGCCGGCTATCACGCAATGAACTCGTTGCGCATGGAAAAGGCGTACCGCCACTGGGGCCACGACATCACGGACGAAGACACCCCGATCGAAGCCGGACTGAACTTTGCCGTCGCCTACGACAAGGTGGGCGGCTTCATCGGCCGTGACGCGTTGCTCACACAGAAGGACGCCGGCATCGGCAAGCGTCTGGTGCAGTTCAAGCTCGACGATCCGGAGCCGTTGCTCTATCACGACGAACCGATCTTTCGGAACGGCGAGATGGTGGGCCACACCACTTCCGCCATGTACGGCCACACCGTCGGTTCAGCGGTGGCGATGGGCTACGTGTCCACCGGAGTCGAGATGCCCCGGTCCGAGGTGCTCGATGCCGAGTACACGATTCGGGCGAACGGCAGGCTGCACACCGCCCAGGCGAGCTGGCGCGGCTTCTACGATCCGACCAACGAACGAACCAAGATGTGAGTCCAGCGGGATCTGTGAAGGACAGGGTGCCGATGTGGCACCTGCCGCTTCACAGATCCTCGTTGGCGAATCAGGCGGTCTTGGCGATGAGCACCGCGCAGGGTGCCTTCTGAGCGACGCCCTCGGCGACGCAACCGAGAATTCGTGTGATGCCCTGCACGTTCTTGTTGCCGACCACGATGAGGTCGGAGTTCGTCGCGACAGCCTCGTTGACAAGCACGGTGGCCGGCGTGCCCTTGACGGCGGCGATGGTCACATTGAGGTGCGAGAACTTGGCGGCGACGTTGGTGAGCATGTCGCGGGCGATCTCGGTGTCGCTCATCCAACGGGCGTCTGAGCTCGAACCGAAGCCGTGCAGGTCGTCCTTCGCGACGGCGGTCACGATGTGGAGCGCTGCGCCCAGACCGGTGGCCAGGTCAGCGGCCTCTTCGACTCCCCGGAGGGCTCGGTCGCTGCCGTCATATCCAACGGTGATCTTGGTGTACATGGTGGGTTACCTTTCGTCGTGTTACCCCCACCAAAAGACTACGTAACACCCGTTGCTCCAATGCCCGAATTGGGCATATCAGGCGTCACATGTGACCGCTGCCAACCGCCATGTGTACGCCAGATGAACAACAGAAAAGCGGTCGGTGAACCAGATGCCGAGCAGCGTGATGGGCGACACATGAGATCGCCGTTTTTGGGCACCGACCGCGGAACAACGTCAGCGTTCGCGGCGAACCTCGGTGGGGTCCTTGTCGATCCGTCGTCCCAGATAGCTGGGGTGACGGACGTTCCCATCCGGTTCCCACTCTGCGAACGCCACCTCGATCACCTCGTTCGGTTCGATCCAATGAAAGGTCCGACCGGCCGTGGGCGGAACCGGGCCCGAGAATGGCGAGTCGACACGGGCGTCGCGGGCGACGATGTCCGCCCACTCGACGAGGGCATCGCCGGTCAGCCCCGAACCGACGCTGCCGGCGTGAACGAGTTCGCCGTCTTCCCACGTGCCGATCAGCAGCGAACCAACCGTTCCGGTGCGGCTCTGCTTCCCCTCAGCCCAGCCGCCGACCACGAACTCCTGACGGTTGCGCGGCTTCACCTTCCGCCAGCTCGGGGATCGGCGGCCCTCGTGGTACCGGCTCGACCGCTGCTTGGCCATGAGACCCTCAAGACCTTGCGCCATCACCGCTTCGAGCAGCGCCGGTCCATCGCCGTCATGCACCTGAGTGAGCCGCCACGTCGGGCCGGGCTCGACCAGCCGCTCGAGCAGCCGCCGCCGGTCCGAGAAGGGAAGGCCGAGCGTGTCATGACCATTGAGGTGAAGCAGATCGAAGATGATGAAGCTCACCGGAGCGGATCGTGCTCGCCGGGCGGCTTCCGCCGGATCCTTGATGTGCATCCGATCCTGCAGGCGACGGAAGCTCGGCCTACCGTCGTCCGCCGCAGCAACGATCTCGCCGTCGAGGACGAGCGCGTCAGTTCCGGCGGCCACTTCGGCCAGTGCCTGGAGTTCCGGAAAAGAGACCGTGGCGTTGAGCAGGTTGGTGGTCTGCAACCGGACGCCGTCGTCGTCGATGAATGCGACGGCGCGCATGCCATCCCACTTGATCTCGTAGACCCACTCCTCGCCGACGGGAAGCTCGCCGCCCGCCGCCTTCATCGGGCGGATGAGTCGGCCGTGGAGGGGTCCTTCGGTCAGCGGTTGTCCCAGCGTGTGCTGTCGGCGGCGGCATCCCCCGCCGGCGCTGGTTCCGGTGCTGGGGCGTCGAGGAACTCCCACACGGCCCGGAGCCAGGTTTCGATTTCGTCAGTGGGCGTGGTTTCAGCCATGAGACAACGCTACTCGCCGCGGGCGTTGAGGTAGTGCTGAAGCTGCTCGAAGGCCGTCCCCCACGCATCGGCGAGACGCCCCTGGAGCAGTGGCCAGGAGAGGCGCCCAACGAAGGTCAGCTCGAACGCACCGGTGTACACGAGGTTCGTCCGTTCCTCGCCCTCCCGGCTCGTGTCGATCAGCTGCACGCGTTCCGCGGCACGGCGGGCGATCGGGAGCGGCCACTCGAGAATCGTGAAGGCGAAGTCCGCCTCAGGCTCGACGATGATGGCTCGTTCAGAAACCTTGAGCCGATTGATCTCGACCTGTCGGGTGTCGCCGGGTGCCGTCCAGCTCGGGGGTTGACCGACAGCACTTGTGCAACCGGAGAACCACTCGGTCCACGAGGCGTGGTCGTTGAGCACCGCCCAACAGTCTTCCGTCGACGCTGCGACCTCCACCTCGGTGGAGATCTGGTGAGCCGCCGTGTCGAATATCGATGGGTCGGCCGGATCGAGCTTCATGTCATTCCCCCACGAACCCGGCGAGGTTCTGACAGGCGTCGATGAACTCGTCGACCATGTCGAACACGACCTGGGCGGCCGGCTTCGATTCGTTCATGGAGCCGACGATTTGTCCCACGAAGTAGTTGGCCAGCTGCGCTGCTCCGCTGTCCTCACTGTGGGCTGCACGATCGATGCGTGCGATCGCCTGATCGACCAGCAGCGGTTGGGCCGGCATGCCGAGCGGCATGGGCGTCTCGGGGTTCTCCCACTCTTCGGTCCACGCGGACTTCAGCTGACGGGCCGGCTTGCCGGTGCGCGAGCGCGAGCGGATGGTGTCGGCCGAGGAGGCGTCGAGGAACTTCTTCTTGACCGTCGGATGGGTCTCGGCCTCCTCGGTGGTGAGCCAGACGGAGCCGCACCAGACTCCCTGCGCACCAAGTGCCATCGCCGCCGCCATCTGGCGGCCACGGCCGATCCCGCCCGCCCCGAGGACGGGAACGGGAGCGACGGCATCGACGATCTCGGGGATGAGCACCATCGATCCGATCTCGCCGGTATGGCCGCCCGCTTCGCCGCCCTGGGCGATGATCACGTCGACCCCGACATTGACGTGGCGCTGGGCGTGCTGCGGCCGGCCGGCGAGCGCACCGAGCAGACGCCCCTCTTCCTTGACCCGGTCGACCATGTGCTTCGGTGGTGGGCCGAGCGCGTTCACGATGAAGGCCGACTTGTGGGCCAGTGCGATCTCGAGGTTCGGGGCAGATGCCTTGGCGGAAAAGATCGCGTCGTCGCCGGTGACGAGTGAAGCGGCCGAGGCTCCCTCCGGCAGCGGAGGCACGCCGTACCGGTCGAGGATGTCGTCCACGAACTGGAGGTGAGCATCGGGAAACTGTGCCCGGATCTCGGCGTTGCTCACGCCGCCTTCGTCACTGCCCTCGTACTTCGCCGGAACGATGAGGTCGACGCCGTAGGGCAGGTCGCCCACTTCGTCCTCGATCCAGGCGAGGTCGATCTCCAACTGCTCGGGTGAATGCGCCACCGCACCGAGGACGCCCATGCCGCCGGCCCTGGTCACGGCAGCGACGACGTCCCTGCAATGCGTGAACGCAAGAATGGGCACGTCGATGCCGAACATCTCGGTGATCGGGGTTTGCATGGTGGACTCCTCTTGGTCAGATGGGTTCAGCTGGTTGCGTGATGGCGGGTTTCGGCCCAGGTCAGGCCTCGCTCGACATTCGGTTCGCGGGGCAGGCCGAGAACGTGCTCGGCGACGATGTTGCGTTGGACCGCGAAGGTGCCGCCACCAACGGTGAGGGCGGGCGAGAACTCGAAGCCGTAGTGCCAGACGGGGTCGACGGCCGGGAAGGTTGCACGCCCTCGCTCGGAACGGATCTCGGTGGGGCCCGCCTGGCGGGTTCGGGGGAGATCACCTTCGGGTCCGGAGCCGACGAGCATGCCGGCGGCGCCCTGGAGTTCCTTCGCGAGCTCCATCACCTCCTGGCCGATCTCGTCGCTCAACAGTTTCTGGATGGACGCTTCGGGGCCCGGCGTTCGGCCGCCGAGTTTGGCGGAGAGTGTCCGGAGCTGGGTGAGGCGCAGTACCTCTGCGCGGATGTGGAGCGCGGCGACGCGGTCGCGCTGCACGGGGTCGAGGGTTTGCTCACCCGATCGGAGCAGGTCGAGGAAATCGGCGGCGCTCGGTCCCATGCCCCAGAGCGATCCGCCTGAGCTGAGGCTGACTCGTTCGTTCGCGAGCGTTGCCTTGGCCAGCCGCCAACCGTCGCCTTCCTCGCCCACGAGGAGGTCGGCGGGGACGCGAACCTCGTCGAAGAACACCTGGTTGAAGGAGTGGGCGCCGGTCATGTCGACGATCGGGCTCATGGTCGTCCCGGGGGTGTCCATCGGGAAGAGGAAGTAGCTGATGCCCTTGTGCTTCGGCACGTTCGGATCGGTGCGGGCGAGCAGGATGCCCCAGTCGCTGCCGTGTGCGCCCGATGACCAGATCTTCGATCCGGTGATCACGTATTCGTCGCCGTCGCGGACGGCGCGGGTCGACAGGCTGGCGAGGTCGGACCCCGAGTCGGGTTCGCTGAAGAGCTGGCACCAGATCTCCTCGCCCGAGAAGATCTTCGGAAGAAAGCGGGTGCGTTGTTCATCGGTACCGGCGAGGTGGATGACCGGGGCCGCCCAGCCGATGCCGATGAGATTTCGCGGCATCGAGATCTCCGCCGCTCGAAGCTCCTCGGCGATGATCAGCTGGTGCATGGCGTCGGCGCCGAGGCCCCATGGAGCCGGCCAGTGCGGCGTGACCCAACCGGCTTCCGCCAGTTGCTTGTCCGTCGGGTTCGGGTGGGCTTCGATCCAGGCGCGCACCTCGACCCGGCGCGGGTCGTCGTCTGGTGGCATGTCGAAGTCCATCTGTTCCCCCTGCCGCCCGACGTTACCAGCGGGTAGGCGACAGCTCCGAAGCGATCGGTTGCCGCGGCGGCCGCCTAGCGTGTGAGCCATGACCGAACCCTCGATCCGCATCGCCACCCCGGCTGACCGGGCAGACGTCATCGACACCGTGGTCGCCGCGTTCGATCAGGATCCGGCCTTCCGCTGGTTCTTTCCGACCGACACGTCCTGGGCCCGCAACGTGCAACCGTTCGTGGGGGCACTGTTCGACAGCCGGGTCGACAGTTCCGCCACCTGGCTGGTCGACGATGCCGCGGCAGTGGCCATGTGGGCGGATCCGGCAGCCGAGTCGCTCCGGGCCGACCTCGGAGCGCTCGACGACGCCGCACTCGCCCGCTTGTCGGACTACAACGCCGCCACCGCCGACGGCCTGCCCGACGAGCCCTTCTGGTATCTGGGGGTACTCGCAACGCGCCCCGATCGACAGGGCGAGCGGCTCGGCCGAACCGTGATGGAAGCCGGCCTGCGCCGTGCTGCCACCACCGGAGTCCCCGCCTACCTGGAAACCACCAAGCCGGCGAACGTGTCGATGTACGAGCGCAGCGGCTGGTCGGTCACCGCAGAGAACACGATCGACTCGCTGACCATCTGGGTTCTCCGGCACGAGGGCATCTCCTGACCCCCACGCCCGATCGCCGACGTGTGCTCTTTGGCGTATGGGCGATCTACACGGCCTTCGGGCTTCTCGTCACCCTGAACGGAACACTCGTTCCGCAGATGCGTGCCGACCTCGGCCTGTCCCGCGCCCAGATGGGGGTGGTGCTCGGGGCCTGGCAGTTCGTCTACATCGTGACCGCGATTCCGGCCGGGCGCGTCGTGGATCTTGTCGGTACCCGCCGGGCGCTGACCGGTTCGGCATTGATCATGCTCGCGACGGCGGTGCTGCGGACAACGGCGACCGGCTTCTGGTCGCTCCTAATTCCCGTGGCTGCGTTCGGCCTGGGGGCACCGATCATCTCGATTGCTGCGCCGAAGGTCGCCGCCAGCCTCTTCGACGGATCCGAGCGGCGGCGGGCCGTCGGCATCTACGGGACGGCGCCCGCCATCGGCGGGATCCTCGCTTTCACGGTCGGCGGTTCGGTCATCGCCCCGCTGGTCGAGGATGACTGGCGGCTCGTCACGCTCATCATGACTGCGGTCGCGGGCAGTTCACTCGTGATCTGGTTGCTGGTGTCGCGAGGTCTCGATGGGGTGATGACGCCTGGCACCGGACCGCGGTTCGGGGAGTATGCAGCGTTGGCTCGGCGACCGATCGTCGTCTTCGTCCTGCTGCTGTCGGCTCTCAACTTCTTCGCCGCCCACGGCATCGGACAATGGCTGGTGGCGATCCTCGACGACGTCGGGTGGTCGTCCAGCGCGGCCTCACTCTGGGCGGCCGGCGGCACTGCGGTGGGCCTCGTCGCGATGCTCACCATCCCGCGCCACGCCACTCGTCAGCGGCGGGCGCTGGTCCTGGCCGCCGTCCTTGCCTGCGGCGTCGTGGGCACCTCGCTCCTCCTCACGCTGAACGTGCCGCAGCTCGCGCTGGCCATCGGCCTGACCGCTCTTCCCCGGGTGGTGATCATGCCGATCCTGTCAATCATCCTGATGGAGCACGATGATGTTGGGCCGGCCCGGATCGCGGCGGCGTCGGGGTTGTTCTTCTCCATCGCGCAGATCGGTGGTGTGGCCGGACCGGCGGTGACCGGAGCGCTCTCCGACGGCGACGGCGGCTTTTCGTCGGCACTGGCGGTCCACGCCGGCGTGTGGATCCTGATGGCCGTCCTGTTGCTCGGCGTACTCCCCCGGCTCACCCGATCGTCGTCACAAAACGCCTGACGCCCCGCCCGGCGAACCGAACGGGGCGTCGTGTCCGCCGCCGAACTCGAGGAGATCGAGAGGTAGGTGCGAAAACGGGATTTGTGCAGCGTGATGCGCCGGTCCGGCACACCACGCTGCACAGATCGTCAGCGGATCAGGGGTTGGGGCTCAGAGACCGAGTGGAATCAGGACCCGGTTGATGCCATGGATGACGCCGTTGCTGGTCTCGATGTCGGTCAGCGAGTTCTTGATCCGCGGGTTGCGGAGGCTGCTGGCCTCGTCGATGAGGTGACGACCCTGAGCGGTGAAGGACACGCCCAGGAGGGTCGGGACCTCGACCGTGTTGTTCTGCAGCGCAGAGTAGAAGGTGCTGCCCGGGGACACGTGGTAGAGGAGCACGTCGGTCAGAACCGGAATCGGATCGCCGCCACCCAGCACGGTGAGCTGCTCGACGATGTAGGCGAACGCACCAGCCTCGTTGTAGCCACGCTCGGCGTAGCCGAGATCACGAGCCAAACGGACGAACGCCTGATCCGTCGGCGCAAACACCGTCAGATCCGCATCCACATCGGCAACCGCACCGACGAGATCGGCGGCGATCAGCGCCTGGATCAGCATGTCGAAGTCGCCATTGTTGCCATCG
>CALBVR010000081.1 GCA_937969565.1 uncultured Acidimicrobiales bacterium
GGAACACCTCATCATCCCGATCGTGCCGCGTCCCTCACCCAGCATCGCCCTTCTTCGGTTGGCCATCCTCGGCCTTCTCCTCGGCACCGCCGCTGCGGTGTTGGTCGCGCTCGGGCCGAGCCGGGTCGCCGACCTGCTCGAACAGACCGCCGGGAGTCGGTGGGGCGCCGTCGGATTCTTCGTCGTCTATGTGGTCGCGATCGTCCTGTTGCTTCCCGGCACGGTGGGCACGCTCACGACGGGCGCGCTCTTCGGATTCGCCATCGGGTTTCCCCTGGCGATCGCCGCACAGACAGTTGGTGCCACGCTGAGCTTCATCGTCGCTCGATCGATGGGGCGAAAGGGCTGCCAGGAACTGCTCGGAGGACGGTTGACCCCGCTCGATCACTGGTTCGGCAAGCGGGATTTCCTCACGATCCTGTTGCTGCGAATGGTTCCAGTCATGCCGTTCAACATGCTCAACTACGGCAGCGGCCTCAGCTGTGTTCGACTCAGCCGCTATGTGCCCGCAACGATCCTCGGCCTCCTGCCGGGAACTGCGGTGACAACGCTCGCTGCGTCCCGCGCCAAGGATCCCACCGACCCCGTGTTCATCGCTGCCGCTGTCGTTCTCGCCGTGAGCGTGGCCGGCAGCTCCTGGTGGGCCCGACGCGCCGTCAAGCGTCGCACGAGCATCACGTCACTCCCCAAGGAACCTGTCACAGCAAGCCGCTAGATTCGCACGCATGACCACAGTCATCGAAGCACGCGGACTCAAACGGAACTTCGACGAAGTCCAGGCCGTTCGAGGCGTCGACCTCACCATCGAATCCGGAGAGATCTACGGATTCCTCGGGCCGAACGGCGCCGGAAAGTCCACCGTGGTCAAGATGCTCACCACCCTGTTGGCGCCAAGCGGAGGTACGGCAAAGATCTTCGGCATGGATGTCGTGGACGCGGCGGAGGACATCCGGCTCCGCATCGGTGCGGCGCTGCAGGATGCCTCGCTCGACGACAAGCAGAGCGGCCGGGAGATTCTCGAGCTCCAAGGCGCTCTCTACGGGCTCACCTCGAAGGAGACGAAGACCCGGATCGACGAGCTCTCCACCTTGATCGAAATGGATGCGATCGACCGCTGGATCGGCACGTACTCCGGCGGCATGAAGCGTCGGCTCGACCTCGCCGCGTCGCTGATGCACAACCCGGACCTGCTCTTCCTGGATGAGCCGACCACGGGCCTCGACCCGACGAGTCGCTCTCGGGTGTGGGAAGAGGTTCGTGCGCTGAACCAGCAGTTCGGCACGACCATCTTCCTCACCACGCAGTACCTGGAGGAGGCCGACGAGTTGGCGGACCGCGTCGGCATCATCAGCGCCGGCGAGATCGCGGGCGAGGGCACACCGGAGGAACTCAAGCGTTCCGTCGGATCCGATGTGCTGCAGGTTCGCCTCTCCTCCGACGCCGGCGAGGCCATCGCTGCGCTCCAACAGGTCGACGGGGTGGAGAAAGTGGAACAGGGACCACGAGCCCTGCTCGTCTCGGTGAGCAACGGGGCGGCGACGGTCTCGCCGGTTGCCGTTGCCCTCGATGCCATCGGCGCCTCCGTCGAGGAGCTCACCCTGCGCACACCCACGCTCGACGACGTCTTTCTCGAACTCACCGGCGATCGGATCGAGGTGTCCGCATGACCACCACAACCACACCCACCCTCACACGCTCCGACGTCCGGGCCCGGCGCTCCGGGTTCTTCAAGGACATGCTCACTGTGGCCAAGCGCGCGCTTCGGGCCATCCCCCGAGAGCCGGAGTCGATCCTCCCGGCGCTCATCATCCCCACCTTCTTCTACATCGTGAACATCGGTGCGCTCGAGGATCTCACCGAGTCCGTTCCGGGCGTCGAGGGGTTCGACTATCGGGAGTTCCAGCTGGCCACGGGAATCATCTTTGCGGTCACCGGCATCTCCCGGGCTCCCGGCCTGGTCACCGACCTGCAGACCGGCTACTTCGATCGCCTGCTGCTCAGCCCGGCTCGTCGGCTCCCGCTGCTGCTCGGTCTGATGGTGGCGGATTTCGCGCTCGTCGTCGCGCTGTGCATTCCGGTGATCATCCTCGGAATGATCCTCGGTGTGAGCTTCGGCACCGGCTTCCTGGGCGTGATCGTCTTCATCCTCATCGGTGCACTGTGGGGACTGGCCTTCACCGGCTTCCCGTATGCGATTGCGCTGAAGACGGCGAACCCCGGTGCCGTCGCATCGAGTTTCCTGCTCTTCTTCCCGTTCGCGTTCCTGACCTCCTCGACCGTGCCGCTCGACGCCCTCACCGGCTGGATGCGCGCCATCGCCCGCTACAACCCGATCACCTACGTGCTCGAGGGAATGCGGTCGATGTTGAGCGACAACTGGGATTTCGGGGCGATCGGCAAGGCATTGCTTGCGATCGCAATCGTCGCCGCGGTGAGCCAGGGGCTGAGCCTGGCCGCCCTGCGTGGACGCCTCGATCGAGGCTGAACCTGAATGTCTGAAAACCGCTAGTACCGGCGGTCTCCCTCCGCTTGGATGGAGACGTGAACGAGATCGCCACACCCATCGACGACGACCGGTGCTACCGAGCCATGCAGAGCCGGGACGCTCGCTTCGACGGCTGGTTCATCGCCGGCATCACGTCAACCGGCATCTACTGCCGACCCAGCTGTCCGGCTCCCGTACGCCCGAAGCGCGAGAACGTTCGCATCTTTCCGACTGCCGCCGCCGCGCAATCGGCCGGCTTCCGATCGTGCAAGCGATGCCGACCAGACGCATCGCCCGGTTCGCCCGAGTGGACCGTACGCGACGACCTCGTCGGCCGCGCCATGCGGCTGATCGAGTCCGGCGCCGTGGACCGAATCGGGGTGGCCGGGCTGGCCGGCCAGTTGGCCGTGAGCGAACGACACCTGCACCGACTCCTCGTCGAGCACCTGGGCGCGACGCCCATCGCACTCGCTCGGGCCCACCGGGGGAACCTCGCCCGCATCCTCCTCGAAACAGGCTCGATGCCCATCACCGACGTCGCGTGGGCCGCCGGATTCTCCAGCGTGCGCCAGTTCAACGACACCATTCGCTCGATCTACGACCGCACCCCCTCCCAACTCCGGGCCAAGCGACGCACGGAGGCGTCTGCACCCGAGAACGGAATCTCGGTTTCTGTGCGTCTCGCGTCACGCGGGCCGCTGGACGCCGAATGGCTTCTCGGCTTCCTCAACGGACACGGCGCCCCCGGCACGATGTCCGGCGATTCCGACCACCACCAACGAGTGCTTCGGCTCCACGGCGGCCCCGGGCTCGTCTCGCTGTCCGTCCGAGACGAAGTGTGGACCGCCGAGTTCCAGCTGACGACGATCGCCGACCTTGCGGAAGCGATCGCCAGTACCCGCCGGCTCCTCGATCTTGACGTCGATCCGGAGTGGGTGGCCGAGCACCTCGGCACGGATCCACGTCTCGCCGCGGAACTCGAGGCCGGCGTGGGCGTGCGGATTCCCGGCTCGACCGACGGCTTCGCAAGTGCCGTCGGCACGATCGTCGGCCAACAGGTGTCGGTCGCCGGCGCTCGCACGCTGCTCGGGCGGATCGTCGAACGGCACGGCGAGCCGCACCCACTCGACCCGGCGTTCCAGCAGTTCCCCACGGCTGAGGTCCTTGCCGAAGCAGACGTGACCGGGCTCGGGCTCACCAACCGCCGCATTGCGACCATCGGCGCACTGGCCACTGCCGTGGCGACGGGGGAGATCGACCTCGACCCCGTTGCCGACCGTGACCGGACCGCCCACCAACTGTTGGCGCTTCCCGGCGTTGGTCCGTGGACCGTCAACGTCATCCGCATGCGGGTGCTTGGCGATCCCGACGTCCTGCTGCACAACGATCTCGTGATTGCCCGAGAACTCGCGCGTATTGGCCCGACCGAAAATGACCACGCACAGTGGAGTCCGTGGCGTTCGTACGTCACGGCGATGCTCTGGGCGACGGTGGGAAAGAGGAGCGCATGAACAACGCAACGACGACAGGCACGTTGGCACAAATCGAACACGATTCACCGGTGGGTGAACTGACGATCATCGCGTCGGCTGAGGCGGTGAGAGCGGTCCTCTGGCCGAACGAGCGACCGGGACGGGTGACGATCAAGGAGCAGGTCGAGGCCGGCTCGAACGAGATCATCGATCAGACCCGCCACGAACTCGACGAGTACTTTGCCGGCGAGCGCACGCGCTTCGAGGTCCCGGTCGACATCGTCGGTACGGACTTTCAGCGGTCCGTGTGGCGAGCGCTCACCACGATCACCTATGGCACGACTCGCAGCTACGGCTCGCTCGCCGAGACCGTTGGCAAACCGCAAGCTGCTCGTGCCATTGGCGCAGCCACAGGCCTCAACCCGGTCTCGATCATCGTTCCCTGCCATCGACTGATCGGCACGAACGGATCGATGACCGGCTTCGCGGGCGGGCTCGACGCCAAGCGCTGGCTTCTGCAGCACGAGCAGAACACCGTCGCAAGTCTGACGATCTGAACGCATCCGCGGTTACCGGCGGGTAACTTGCGCGCACACGTTCTACACTCGGCCTCATGACGTCGACCGTCAACTCCGCAACCTCCACGGCACAACGACGCGCCGCCGGCGAAGAGAAGCCGCGCTTCCGCGGACTCATCCATCTCCTCGCCTTCTCTTCTGCACTGACGCTGGCACCGATCCTGATCGTTGTCACTCCCGGCGTCGCACCTCGATTCATCATGGCCGTCTATGGCCTCGCCATCGTCGGCCTGTTCGGCGTGAGCGCGCTCTATCACCGCAACGACTGGGGTCCGAAGGGTCTCGGCATCATCCGTCGCATCGACCATTCGATGATCTTCATCGCCACCGCCGCAACCCACACCCCGATCGCGCTGCTGGCGCTGCCCCGGGGACCGGGTTGGTTCCTCTTCACCATCGTGTGGACCGGGGCCGTGCTCGGCATCATGGGCCGCCTTTTCTTCACCGATGCGCCGTACGCACTGGTGGCGATCCCCTACGTCGTCGTTGGATGGTCCTCGCTCTTCGTCATCAATCACGTGTGGACCGAGCTCGGGGTCCCGGGCTTCATCCTCCTGCTTGCCGGCGGCGGCCTCTACACGTTGGGCGCGGTCATCTATGCCCTGCACAAGCCCAACCCCTGGCCGAACCACTTCGGCTACCACGAGATCTTCCACGCGCTGACCGTCGGTGGCGCGGCCTGTCACTACGTCGTGATCGCCATTTTCGTCCGCGGGTTGGTCTGATTCGACCGAATCACGGTCGAACAACAAAAAGCCGGCTCAGGATTCGTGGCCACCCAACGCGGTCGCATAGGTTCCGCAAATGCGCCGCCATTTTCACCTGTTTTTGGTTCTTGCCCTCCTCGCACCGGCACTCGCCGTGGCCGCACTGACTGCGCAACCGGCTGGAGCGCAGGCGGATGCCGGCACCGTGCTGGCCGCCAACCGCATCGACATCAACAACATTCATTTCGACTTCCTCAAACGGTCGGCCACCGATGCCGAATTGGCGCGCTACGAGAACGCGCTCGGCCGTCGCTTCACCGAACAGGAGCTGTCCGCCCGAGTACTGGGTTCCACCGAGGCCTTCGAGAACGCCAACCGCAACCTCCGACGATGGATCAACACGGTCAGCAGAGAGGTCGCCGGTCGAGCGACGACGCGGGTGGAGTTCCGAGAGCTGCGGCGCCTCCACACGCAGACCGACGGCAAGCCGCGGGACAAGCGACGGGCCGTCGCCACGAAGGTCCTGCAGGACAACTCCTATGACCCGGATGGCTTCGCCGTCACCCGTCTCAACGTCAAGCGACTCGACAGCGGCGCCATCCGCTGGGTGACCATCGATGTGAATGGACCGGTGCTCATCGATCAACTCGAAGTGCAGCTCCACATCGACGGAGAAGCCATCACGGGCAGCGTCGAGATTCGGAACAACGGCCAGACCATCCGACTCCGACCCGATCGCACGACAACCGCTTGGGGCAACACCCTCGTCAGCGTGTTGGCCGGCCCCAACCGAACCTTCCGAGCCGACGTCGAACAGACCGTCCAACGCTCCGACCAGGCGCTCTTCCCCGACATTCGGGTCGTCGCCTACTACGGCAACCACATCACCCCGCTCCTCGGTGTGCTGGGCGAAACCGGACCGGTCCAGGCTGCCGCCCGGGTGAAGGCCGCGGCCGCACCCTTTTCGGAACCCGGCCGGCCGGCGGTGGGCGCATTCGAGATGATCGTCACCGTCGCCCAGGGGTCGGCAGGAGCCGACGGCAACTACAGCCATCCCTCGAACATCGACGACCTCCGACCATGGATCGACGTCGCACGAGAGGAGGGCCTCTACGTCATCCTCGACATCCAGCCGGGACGCAGCGACTTCTTCACCGAAAGCGTCCGCTACCGCGAACTCCTCCTGGAACCGCACGTCGGGCTCGCCCTCGACCCCGAGTGGCGCATGGGCCCGACCCAACGACCCGGCCAAACCGTCGGCTCGGTCACCGCCGCCGAAGTCAACCAGGTCTCCGAGTGGCTCTCGGATCTGGTCATCCAGAACGACCTGCCCGAGAAGATGTTCATCGTGCACCAGTTCCAGACCCGGATGATCAAGAACCGCGAAGACCTGATCGATCGACCCGGTCTCGCCACGATCATCCACGCCGACGGCTTCGGAGGACGAGCCATCAAGCTCCAGACCTACGGCATCCTGCAGGTGCAGGAACCCTTCTGGAACGGGTTCAAGCTGTTCATCGACGAAGACACCAACATCTTCCGTCCCGCCGACGTCCTGAACTTCACGACGGTCCCCGTTCCCGACCTGATCACGTACCAATAACGACCGCTCCAGCGTCGTATTTCTGGGCACGCCCGGAATCAACCTGCTAAAACGCTTGTTCCTGCTTGACGGTGGGTTACGCAATGAAGGCCGGAGGCGAGGCTGGCCGAAGTCCCGAGGAGGACAAAAATGGGAGTATTTGATTTCGTGCGCAACGCAGGTGCCAAGATCGGCATCGGCAAGAGCACCGACGAGATTGCGGCAGAGGAAGCAGCCGAGGAGGCCGCAAAGGCCGCCGAGCGTTCCGCCGCCACCGCAAAGCGTCGCAACGCTGCGAAGGAGCGCATGCGCAAGGCCGCCGAGGCCCGCCGCAGCGCTGAGCAGAAGGAGAAGCGCGAGGAGGCCAAAAAGTCGGTCGAACTCGAGAAGTACGTGCGCGACATGGGCCTCGAAGTCGCAGGCCTCGACATTCGCTTCGACGACGGCACCGCCTTCATCGACGGTGAAGCCGTCGATTCCGCCACCAAGGAGCGTGTCATCCTCGCCGTTGGCAACGCCTACGGCGTCGAAAAGGTCGACGAAGAGATGACCGTTGCCTCCGACGACGGCGGCGACGCCGAGATGTACGTCGTCGAGTCCGGCGACACCCTCTGGGCGATCGCCACGGCCGCCTACGGCGACGGCAACCGCTACCCGGAGATCTTCGAGGCCAACAAGCCAATGCTGAAGGACCCCGACGAAATCTTCCCGGGCCAGGTGCTGCGCATCCCGCAGTAATCGATCAAGGATTCGTGACGGAACGGGGTCTTCGGACCCCGTTCTTCGCGTTTTCGACGACCATCACTCAGCCGTCGTCCGCGACCGCCGATGCTGGATGCGATGACGCAACTCGACCTCGTCACCCAGCAAACGGCGCTGGCCCTGCTCCGACTGCGCGGCGAGACCGCGGGCCAGGCCCTCGCGGTGCAACTGCTTCGTCGCTGGGACGACCTCGACGATGAACAGCGCACGACCTTCTTCACCTTTCTCCTGACCGACCTCGGGCCCGACCCCGCCGCAATCGATGGCGCAATCGAGCGCTATCGCAAGGACGGGAATCCAC
>CALBVR010000082.1 GCA_937969565.1 uncultured Acidimicrobiales bacterium
TGTGCCGGCGACGATCTCCGCGCCCGCCCCCGCCCCGCCGCCATGCGGCCCCATTGGCCGACCGTGCTCTGGGCCATGCCGCGGAACAAGCCCATTGTCGGCGCCATCGATCACTGGTGCCTCGGCGGCGGGTTTGCCGTGCTGCTCACCCTCACCGATCTCCGCGTGGCGACGCCTGACGCCAAGTTCGGCTTCCCCGAGATCCGGTACGGCATGGGTGGTCTCGGTGGTGCCACCCGTTTGGCACGCCATCTGCCCAGAACCGTCGCAATGGAGATGCTGCTCACCGGCGACTACCTCAACGCCGACGAGGCCAACCGTCACGATCTGGTCAACCGAGTCGTCGACCGGGAGGAGCTCCTCGCCACGGCCGACGCATTCGCCCAGCGAATCGCCCAGCACCCCACCATCGCGATCCGTACCGAAATGGATGCGTTCACCCGCGGCGAGACCCTCTCGCAAGCGGATGCCGTTGCGATCACGAAGACGCTGGCTTCAGCCCAACGGGTGATCCACGAGGCCGACCACAGCTACGACGATCTCAAGATCCAGCGACCCGAACCCCTCGATCTGCCCTGACTCGAGCGAAACGGGTGAAGGGGTCAGGTCTCACTTTCACCGAGTTGGGTGAAGGTGAGACGCGACCCCTTCACCCGGCTCCCGCACCGCTGGCTGATTGTGGTGGGTGAGGGGCGCTACGCGGGTGCTGCCGCTTCGGACAGGTGGAGTTCGAGCAGGACCTGTCCGTCAGCGCCGTCGCGAACGACGACATCGACTTCGTTGCTGCCTTGGCGAACCTCCACCTCGGCCATGTCAGCATTCGGCACGTACACGTGACGGAGACAGTCGGCGTCTTCTTCGACTCCCGCACGACACACCTCGATCGCTGCCTCGAAGCCGTCCGTGCCGTACACGACCGTCGTATCACCGACGTCGTCTGACCCGACGGCCGCGGCAGACGAGTCCAGCACGAACTCCACGCTCGAATCGATCGCGCCGATGCGAAGCTCCACGCTGGCATCGGCAGGCAGTGCTTCACCCGACTGCAGACTCGGAGACCCACCGGACGTGAGCGGATGCGGGTTCGCCGCAAGCCAGCCACGGAAGTCTTCCGCCGAATCCGCCGGTGCATCGGGCGGAAGTGTGACCCAGAGCGTTGGCTCCCAGGCCTCGGTGGCCTGGTGGTAGACACCGATGCCCGGGCCCGGAACCTTGGTGCCCTCACCGCCGGTCACGCTGTAGTAGTCGAGCCCGCACTGGAAGAGCACGTCGACCTCGCTCAGGTCGACCGTCTCACCGTCGGGCTGCTGCAGCCGAATCTCGGCGACCGACAACTCGGCCGTCTGGCCGTCGAGCGCGGGTAGCCGCTGGCCGGCCCAGAAGTGCATGAAGAGCGCATCGGGATTCCACGGCGCAGAGAAACTGCCATCCGGCTCCTGCCGCCACTCGATGTGTCCGCTGTCCGGCACGCCGAACGGATCGCCATTGATCTCGCCCGGCACACCGAGATAGCTGCCCTTGTGACCGCCCACGAGGTTCACGTCGAACCCCTTGGTCCAGGCATCGTCGGCGAATTGCCAGTACGACGCATCACGCACGTTCACGCGGAACGGAACCGAAGGCACCGTGTCCAGCTCCGGGATGACCGAGCAGCGCCACTCGACAAACAACGAGTCCCCGGTGCCGATCGTGCCCCACTCCTCGTTGCGGGTCGCGCCCTGCGTCCAACTCCAGCCCTGCGGCAGGAAGAGCGGAGCGTCATGCGCGCCCATCGGCCCATCCTGATTCGGGTTCGACCCGTCCCCGGCACCGATCGTGCTCTCGATCACCTGCTCGACCGTGAACGCGGGAGGAGAAGGCTCCTCATCGACACATACAGAAAACAACGCGCAAAGCAGCGCCCGCCAAATTTCCGCCATATGAGCCAATCGGCCCATCCGCGCGGAACGTGAGGAAACGCCCGATCAGCGCGAAATCAACCGAGCGAGACGAGTGGCGGCGGATTGTCCGACAGCCAGTCGTCGAAGTCCGCAGCAGAATCCGCCGGCTCGCCGGGCGGCAACGTCACCCACAACGTCGGCTGCCAATTCTCCGTGGCCGCGTGGTACTTGCCGATGCCCGGCCCAGGCACCTTCGTACCCTCGCCCGTGGTCACGCTGTAGTAGTCCAACCCGCACTGGAACAGCATGCTGAGCGACGTCAGGTCCACCGTTTCACCGTCGGGCTGCTGCAACCGGATCTCGGCAGCCGACATCTCTGCGGTCTGGCCCGGCAGTGCCGGAAGACGCTGGCCCGCCCAGAAGTGCATCAACAACGCGTCCGGATTCCACGGGGCCGAGAAGCTACCGTCGTCCTCTTCCCGCCACTCGATCTGCCCGTTGCTCGAATCGGCAAACGGATCCGTGTTGATCTCGCCGGCCTGCCCCAGATAGCTGCCCTTGTGACCTTCCTTGAAGCTCACCTCGAAGCCCCGGGTCCACTCGTCGTCGGCGAACTGCCAGTACGATGCATCCCGCACGTTCACCCGGAACGGAATGTCCGGCACCGAGTCCAGCTCCGGAATCACCGAACACCGCCATTCCACGAACAGCGATGCACCGGTACCGATCGTCCCCCACTCCGCGTTGCGGGTCGGCCCCTGCGACCACGTCCACCCCTGCGGCAGATACAGCGGCCCATCGTGAAGACCCATCGGGCCCTCCTGATTCGGGTTCGACCCATCGCCGGCCGAGATCGTGCTCTCGATCACCTCGCCGATCGTGTACGTCGGCTCGACGGAATCGTCGCCACACGATGCCAGCAGCACCAGAAAGAGAAGAACGCTCAGCCGTCGAATCATGTCCACCAATCGGTTCTACCCCATCAGAGGTGAGTCCAGACCGCGGCACCCGATGCCGGACATGCCGTGCGCGTCTAGCTTTGGCGGCATGGTCACCTTCTCTCCTGCCAAGTGGAACGCACCCAAGGCCCCGGGGCTGGTCGGGGAGTACGAGGAGAACGATCGCCTCGCCGGCGCCCGGCTCGTCACCACGCCATTCAGCGGACCCGAGGACGTCGCCGTCGGCCCAGACGGCGAGCTCTACACGGGCACCGAAAACG
>CALBVR010000083.1 GCA_937969565.1 uncultured Acidimicrobiales bacterium
ACGGGTTGTGTCCCACACACGTTCGACGTTCGGGACCGCGAAGCCGTGGCCGAACTCGGCGCAACGGTGCCCGCAGACGTGTTGATCAACAATGCCGGGCTGGGCCGAGCGATGGGCTCGCTGTGGACGGCTGAGTTGGACGACATCGAGCGGACGGTCGACACCAACGTCACCGCAGCCATCCTCATGATTCGGGCGCTCGTCCCCGGGATGGTCGAGCGCCGGCAGGGTCACCTCGTGAACATCAGCTCGACGATGGCGGTGTACCCGGGCGGCGCCGCCCTGTACGGGGCAACGAAGGGAGCCATCCACAAGCTGTCGCGAGACCTCCGACTCGAGCTCAAGGGAACGGGCGTGCGTGTCAGCGAAATCAATCCCGGCCGCGTTGCCACCGAGTTCTACGACGTCGCCATCGACGACGCAACAGAACGGGCGAAGGCGACGGACCACGGCATCACGGAGCTGTCCCCCGCCGACGTGGCCGATTCGATCCTGCATGTCCTCAACGCTCCCCGCCATGTCAGCATCAACCAAATCGAGCTCACTCCGACCGAGCAGGTGTACGGCGGCTACGAATTCTCTCCGATCTGGGACGACTGACGCTGCGTCACCGACGTCGGGCCGGGTAAGGTCCCGAGCCATGAACGTGAGTGACGCCGTGGCCAACCGGAAGTCGATACGAGCCTTCCTCGACACCGCTGTCGAGGACGACACGATCGCCGAGCTGCTCCGCAAGGCGAGCCGCGCCCCGTCCGGCGGCAACGTCCAGCCGTGGCGAATCTATGTGGTGGGCAGCGGAGCAATGCCATCGTTCAAGGAGTTCATGGCTGACCGCAGCCCGGAGGAAGCCGAGTACGAGATCTATCCGCCCAAGCTCTGGGAGCCCTACCGGACGAACCGCTTCGCACTGGGCGAAGCCATGTACGAGCTGCTCGGCATCGCGCGGGACGACAAGGCCGGCCGCTATGCCCGCCTCGCCGAGAACTACAACTTCTTCGGCGCACCGGCTGCCATCTTCTGTTTCATCGATCGGCGGATGGGCCCTCCGCAGTGGTCGGACCTCGGCATGTTCCTTCAGACATTCATGTTGTTGGCTGAGGAGGCCGGCCTCGGAACGTGTGCGCAGGAGTCGTGGTCGGCGTGGCCGCAGACCGTGCAGGAGTTCGTCGGCGCTCCAGAGGACGAGATGCTGTTCTGTGGCATCGCACTCGGCCATCCGGACCCGGAGGCGAAGGTCAACGAGCTCGAAAGCGAACGGATGCCGCTCGAGGAGTGGGCAACATTCGTTTCTTCATGATCCGGTCGGAGGCGACCGGCCCGCATTTGCCATGATGTGAACGACCGGGACACCGGACCGAGGGGGAATCGAATTGGACGTCACCGAAGTAGCCGAGGACTTGCTCGCCGAGCAGGCGGAGCTGGACACGATCTGTGCGGCGATGGACGTCGCCGACTGGGAGCTCGCGACACCGAGCCCCGGCTGGGCGATCCGCGACCAGATCGGCCACCTGGCGTACTTCGATGACGCTGCAGCGATTGCGATCACCGACGAGGCCGGCTTCGCCGACCTGAAGCAAACGTTGTTGGCGACCTACGGCAGCGAAGGCGCAACAGAAGAGATGACGCTCGGCCGCTACCGGGCCATGGACGGCGGCGAACTGCTCGAAGCGTGGCGGGCCGACCGGAATCGTCTGGCCGACGCCGCGGCCACGCTCAGCAACGAGAGTCGGGTCGAGTGGTTCGGTCCCTCCATGGGTTCCAAGAGTTTTCTCACGGCTCGGCTGATGGAGGTCTGGGCCCACGGGCAGGACGTTGCCGATGCGCTCGGTGCGTCCCGCACCCCGTCCGATCGCCTTCGACACATCGCCCAACTCGGTTTCATCACGCGGGGTTGGTCGTACATCAACCGTGGGCTCCCGGTTCCCGAGTCCGCGCTCCGGGTGGAGCTCACCGCACCCTCGGGCGACCAGTGGACGTTCGGACCCGACGACGCCATGCAGCAGGTCACCGGGCCGGCCGAGGATTTCTGCCTCGTCGTCACCCAGCGGCGCCACGTGGACGACACCAGCCTCCAGCTCGAGGGCGACGATGCTCGGGCGTGGATGGAGATCGCCCAGGCATTTGCCGGTGGTGCCAGCGATGGCCCGGCAGCGAAAGGCTGAGCGGTGGGCGAATGTGTCACCACCACATTGGACGACCGGGGCGTTTTCACCATCACCCTCGACGACCCCGACAATCGGAACGCGCTCAGCCGCCGGCTCTGCCGCGAGCTCGTCGACGCGCTGCGGGACGCGGCGGAGCGCCCAGAGATTCGAGTCGTGGTGCTCACCAACACGGGACGGATCTTCTGCGCCGGGGCGGATCTGAGCGAACGGTCCAGCGAGCCTGATCCGGGCGAGCCTGCCCCCGTCGATCCGCTCGACATCTTCGGCGGCATACGTGACCTGCCCAAGCCGGTCGTCGGTCGAATCGCTGGCCACGCTGTCGCTGGCGGCATGGGCTTGGCCGCATCGTGCGATCTCTCGGTGGCCGTCAACGGCACGAAGTTCGGGTTCACGGAGGTGCGCGTCGGTGTTGCCCCGGCGATCATCTCGGTGATCTGCCTTCCCAAGATGCGTCATGCCGACGCTGCGGATGCCTTCCTTCGAGGCAACCGTTTCCCCGCCGAGGAGGCGGTCCGGCTCGGTCTCATCAACGAAGCGGTCGAGGCGGATGCGCTCGACGAAGCAATCGAGCGCATCGTGGCGGACCTCCTGCTCGGCGGGCCGGCAGCGCTTGCGGCAACGAAGTCGTTGTTGCAGCAGGTGCCTTCCCGCTCCTTCGCCGACGGTCTCACCTGGGCCGCCGCATTGTCGGCCGAGCTCTTCGAGTCCGAGGAGGCGCAGGAGGGCATGCGTTCCTTCCTCGAGAAGCGTCCACCGAACTGGACCTGACCAGCCCGCTTCCGCGGCTCCGGCCGGCGACCGGGTCCGGATAGGGTGACGTTCCCCGAGCGAATGGAGGCAACCATGGGCGACGAATACACACCGCGTCTCACCCAGTTCAGCCACGGCGCTGGTTGAGGCTGCAAGCTCGCCCCGGGCGAGTTGGCGCACGTCGTGCGCCGATTGGACAACTCCATTCCTGCCGAGCTGCTCGTGGGTGCCGCCACTGGCGATGACGCCGCCGTGTGGCAGATCGACGCGGATCGGGCGCTCGTGGCCACCGCCGATTTCATCACGCCGGTGGTCGACGATGCGCGCACGTGGGGCCGCGTCGCGGCAGCCAACAGCGTGTCCGATGTGTACGCCATGGGCGGCCGCCCGCTGTTCGCGCTGAACCTCGTCGGCTGGAACGTCGAGGCACTCCCCACCGAGCTCCTGGGCGACGTCCTCGCCGGTGGGCAGGACATCGCGACCGCTGGCGGGTTCTTCGTCGTCGGCGGCCACACCATCGACGATCCCGAACCGAAGTACGGGATGACGGTGATCGGTGAGGTCCACCCGGACCGCATCCTCACCAACGCCGGCCTCCGCCCCGATCAGGACCTCATTCTGACGAAACCGCTCGGGGTGGGTGTCATCACCACGGCCATCAAGGCCGACGTGGCGACCGCCGAGACGGCACAGGCCGCCATCGACTCGATGACGATGCTCAACGCCGAAGCCGCCCGGATTGCCGTCGAGGCTGGAGCGACCGGCTGCACCGACGTCACCGGCTTTGGGCTGCTCGGCCATCTCGGCCGCATGGCGATCGAATCGGGAGTGGAGTGCACCGTCGAATTCGATGCCCTGCCGTTCCTGCCCGAGGCGATCGCCCATGCGACCGACGGGATCATGCCCGGCGGGAGCCGACGCAACCTCACGAACGGGCTCCAATGGCTTGATGCCGGAGGACACGACGAGCTTCACCAGTTGATGGTCGCCGATGCGCAGACCTCGGGCGGCCTCGTGTTCGGCGTGGACCCGGATCACACCGAGGCTGTGCTTTCGCAGCTGTCCGATTCCGGCCACACCGCCAGCCGGATCGGCCGCACGTCAGCTGGAGCACCCGGTTTCCTTCTGCGCTGATCGGTCAAGCCACACCACCACTGCGTCGATGACAAGGCATGCGGTGGTTCTTCTGCGCGCTCTTCAGTTTTCTTCTGGCAGGTGCCGGGGTGCTCTTCGCCCCGCCTGAACTGTTCCGCGCCTCGGCGTCGCCCGACCTGGACTCCGTCACCACCGCCATCGTGTTCGGCTTCGGCTTCGAAGAGGACGCCGACGGCGACATGGAGCCGGGAGCCGCCAACTCATTCCTGCTCGACCATGTCCTGACGGAACACCCGCAGGTCGACACGATCTTCGTGCAGGAGGGGATCTGGGTGGATCGGTGCGAGCGGGAGGACCTGACCTGCGAGGTCGACGGCGTCCGGCTGCTCCGCATCGACTGGCACGACGAGCGATTCGATCTCAACACCCTGGAGATCTCTGCGTGTGTGCTCGAACGGATGGAACTGTTCGAACTCGACGAGGCGATCGTCGTGGCCCACGACATGCAGTTGGCCCGAGCAGTCAGCACCCTCGAGCGGGTGCAGGCCGGCGGCTTATGTCCGGAATGCAACCTTCTGGTGGACCTCGTGCCCGACACGCCCTATCCGGAAGAGTCCACCCAGCTCCGCACGAGGTCGGAGTCGGTCTGGCGGTTCGTGGACCTGGCCGCCCGCTTGCGGGACTCGCCATTGCTCACCTGGGACACCCCGGACACCTGCGCGGTGCCGACACCGAGAACGACCAGGTACTGACGCGCGCTCGCGCCCGAGTCAGTTCTTGGGCAGTTCGGAGAACGGCGTTTCCTTGGCCGGACCCGGTTCACGTGGCAGTCCGAGTCCACGTTCGCCGATGATGTTGCGCTGCACCTGATCGGTTCCGCCGTAGATGGCGGGGCCGGGCGAGAACATGACGAGTTCCTGCACCGCAGACTCGAAATCGCCGCGGGTGGCGAGCGTTGCGTCCATGCCGATGACGGCCGCACCGAGTTCACGGGCCGAACGGTAGAGCTCGCTCATCATCAGCTTCGAGATGTTCGGAGATGCGGAGCTGGCGCCCTTGGCCCGGCCGCGCATGGCGGTGAGGCGGTTCACTTCGGCGAGGCTCCAGAAGCGGACGATCTGATCGCGCAGGACGGGATCGTCGAGCCGTCCCTGTTCGCGTGCCACCTCGACGAGACGACCC
>CALBVR010000084.1 GCA_937969565.1 uncultured Acidimicrobiales bacterium
CATCACCTGACGAGTTGTCTGCGCAGCGATGCGACCGAAGTTGTCTGGCGTGACGTCGAACTCATCGCCGATCGCCATGCCCTCTTCGTCGAGTTCTTGGGCCATAACCCGGAACTCCATGGTCTCGGGATCAATAGTGACCCACGAGTATTCCTCGGCGTCGGGCATCCGTTTGTACGCGGACTCGAGCGCGTCGGCCAACGCGGCGAACAGTGCGTCGACGGTGATTCCCTTTTCGCGTGCCAGCGCTTGCAGCGCCTCGAGCATGTCTGCGTTCATCGGCTTGCGGACTCCTTCTTGTTCTTATTCTGCTTCGGGCCACCTTGCTTGGGGGTCGGGCCCCAATCGAAGGTGGTGCGGGCGCTACGGATCTCTCCGTACCGCACGGTTCGGTCGCCACCTTCGGTGGCCACCGTGATGCCGTGGTCGTCGGCGTCGACGAGGTCTCCCTCGAAGCGACGATCTCCCTCGACATCAGGATTGGTTTTCACTGCGACCGTCTCACCGACGGCTCGCTTGAAATGTGTGGGGGTCTTCAGCGGCCGTTCCACGCCGGGGCTGGAGACCTCGAGCGTGAAGCGACCCGGGATCGGGTCTTCCGCATCGATCATGCGGGAGATCGCCTTGGTGACCTCCACGAGCACGCCGCTCTCGAGCCCGTCGGGCTGGTCGATGACGACCTTCAACACACCGCCGGTGTAGTCGAGGTCGACGATTTCGACCATGTACTCGTCGGCGATCGGGTCGACGAGCGCGGTGACGCGGTCGATCTGTTTCTGGGTTCGTTCGCTCATGTCACCCCGTTTCGTGCTCGTCGGTTGCGCCGGCGCATTCGGCTCCCGGAACAACAAAGGCGTGGGCCGGAAGAGCCCACGCCGTCCGGGGGCCGGAGCCCCGAGTGGTGCGTGTGAGTGCATACTACCGGGTCATTGGAGGCCTCGCGACCACTCCCGGTCGTTCAGCGGTTGCCTGCCTCCACGGCGGCGATGAAGTCGGGATGGACTCCCTGGAGCACGAGTTCATCCCGTTCGCGCACGAGCGTGGGCTGCAGGGCGCCGCTGGTGCGCTCGCCCCACAGGTCGGCGAGGTGCACGGCGGCGGCGACGGCGAGGACGCCCAATCCGAGCGTTGCGTTCCGGAAACAGATGACGATGGCGACGGAGGCGAGGACGGCGGCGACGGCCCGACCCTTGATGTGGATCGAGCGACGGCGCGACCACTTCTTGAACACCGCTTCGCTCAACGGCACCCGCACGGTGTGGGCCTTCCACTTGGTGGCCGAACGCTCGAGCTTGAGCGGAATTGCCCCGTCGGCGGGGTCGCCGGTCATCGCACAGATCGGCGGGAAGCGACCGTCTCGGGCATCCTGCAACGGCACCCGGAGTTCGAGCTCCTCGTTGGGTGCCTCCGGTTCGGTCACGACGACGTCAGCGCTTTCGGATGAGATCGATCGCCGTTTCGGACGCGTTGGCGTCGTCGCCGCGCTCATCGAGGTTTCGGGCCCGGTCTTCTTCGGCTGCCTTGCGAGCTGCGTCACGGGTGGATTCGGCGCGGGCCATCGTCGCCTCGACGCCCTCCTCGTGCAGGAAGATCGCCCATTCGAGCAGCTGGTCGACCATCTCGTCCTCGGGGACGACGGCGACGTTGACGCCCTTGACGAACAGGTGGCCGCGCTTGTTTCCGGCGGCGATGCCGAGGTCGGCGTCCCTCGCCTCGCCGGGACCGTTGACGACGCAACCCATGACGGCGACCTGCAACGGGATCTCGCGGTCTTCGAAAGCGTTCATGGCGTCTTCGGCGACCTTGTAGACGTCGATTTCGGCTCGGCCGCAGCTCGGGCAGGCGATGAGGTCGACGTTCTTGCGTTCGCGGAGTCCGAGCGACTCGAGCAGGGTGCGGCCGGCCTTCGCCTCGAGGACGGGGTCGGCGGTCAGCGAGTAGCGGATGGTGTCGCCGATGCCCTCGGCCAGAAGGGTGGCGATGCCGGCGGTCGCCTTGATGGTGCCGGCCGGCGGTGGACCCGCCTCGGTCACGCCGAGGTGCAGCGGATAGTCGGTGACCTCGGAGAGCTGACGGTACGCCTCGATCATCAACGGCACGCTCGACGCCTTCACCGAGATCTTCACCAGGTCGAAGCCGACCTCGTCGAAGTAGCTGATCTCACGCAGGGCGGACTCGACCATCGCCTCGGGGGTGACGCCCTTGTCCTCGTCGTACAGCGAGCTGTCGAGGGAGCCGCCGTTCACGCCGATCCGGATCGGCACGTTGCGATCCTTGGCTTCCTTCGCGATCGTCTTGATCTTGGTGGGGTCGGTGATGTTGCCGGGGTTCAGACGCAGGCAGTGCACGCCGGCATCGAGCGCAGCGAGCGCCATACGGTGGTTGTTGTGGATGTCGGCGACGATCGGCACCGGCGAGCGCGGCACGATGCGGGCGAGACCCTCCGCCGCTTCGGGCTTGTTGCAGGTGCATCGCACGATGTCGGCACCCGCCCCGGCCAACGCATAGATCTGCTGGAGGGTGGCCTCGTGGTCGGCCGTCTTCGTGATCGTCATCGACTGGACCGTGATCGGCGCTCCCCCGCCCACCGGCACGTCGCCGACCATGATCTGCTTGGTCGGTTTGCGGTCAAAGGAACGATCGAAATCCACGAGACCAGTCTACGTGGAGCCGGGCCTTCGGCCCGGCTACAACTGGATCGGGTCGACGATGTCGCGAACCATGGCGATCATGCCGACCAGCAGGAAGAACGCGACCACCACGTAGGTGAGCGGGATGAGCTTCGCGGCATCAGCGTGATACGCGGAGCTACGGCCGATCGACCGGATCCGTTCGTACGTGGCGAGCACGATGTGACCGCCGTCGAGCGGCAGGAGCGGTGCCAGGTTGAACAGGCCGAAGAACAGGTTCATCACGGCGAGGAAGGCGAGGATCTCATTGACCTCGAGCTGGTTGGCGAGCCCGACGACGCCGATGATCGAGATCGGACGGTTGTTGTCGATCGAGCTCTGCGGCCGCAGTGCGGAGGCCGGGATGTCGCTCGGTTCTGGCGCAACCAGGTCGGCTTCGGCCGGGCCGAGGGCGAACATGCCGCGCCAGCCGTTCTCGGTGGTGACCATCTGCTTCACGCCGCCGAAGATGCTCTGGATGATGTTGCCGAGCTCGCCGGGAGCACGGGAGACGGACTCGGAGAATGCGAGCGGTTCGCGGTACGAGCCGCTGGACACTCCGAGGAAACCGGAGACGGCGTTCTCGGTGACGACCTCGTCGATTCGGATCCGTTCGGTGTGCACCCCGGAGGCGTAGACGACCTCGACCTCGACCGTTTCGCCGACTCGAGCCGACGCGAGCTCGGCGAATTCGGCGTAGTTGTTGACTCGCTGACCTTCGAACGAGACGACCATGTCACCGAGGTACAGACCGTCGTAGCCGGCGGCACCGTCAACGGTGAATCGTTCCCAGATGCGGGTTTCGAGATCGAGGAGCTCGCCGTCTCGTTCCACCTGCAGCACGACCTCTTCGCCCCGCACCTCGGGCACCATGGCCGCAAGGTCGGAGAAGAACGGTGTCTGCGTGTCGTCGATGGCCAGGATGCGGTCGCCGGGTTCGAGGCCCGCGGCTTCGGCGGCGCTGAACGGCGTGACCTCGCCGACCGCCCACTCGAAGATGTCCCAGCCCGGCTCGCCTTCGACGAAGCCGAGAGCGCCCTCGACATCGGCGGCCGCAGCGGCGGGCACCGTCAACACGGAGGTGAGGTTGCGGATCGTGTTGTCTTCGAAGCGCTGGTAGGCGATGGGCACCTGCTCGCCGGCGTTCTCGGCGATCGCCGCATCGAAGCGGTCGCGGGTCTCGGTACTGAACTCGCCGACGGCGACGATGCGGTCGCCGTTCTCGAGGCCGGCATCGGCGACAGCACCGACGGGATCGACCACGTCGAGCCCCCAGGCGTTGTCGTCCTGCACCGACGGGCCGTACTGCCACATCGTGAAGGCGATGAGCGCGAATGCGGTGACGAAATGGGTGGCCGGTCCGGCGAGAATCGTGAGCACCCGCTTGTGCCAGGCGGCCTGGCGGTAGGTGCGGGGCTCGTCTTCGGGGTCGACGTCTTCGAGGTTGTTCATGCCGACGATGCGCACGTAGGCGCCGGCCGGGATGAGCACCTTCAGGCCGAAGGTGGTCTCGCCCCGTTTGAAGGCGAAGATGCGGGGGCCGAAGCCCACGAAGAACTCGGTGACCTTCATGCCGGACCACTTGGCGGTGAAGTAGTGCCCGGCCTCGTGGAAGACGAGGAAGCCGCCGATGGCGAGCGCGACGAAGAGCACCTTGAAGCCGCCGAGGACGGTCAGCCCGAGCAGCAACGCGATGAGGGCACCGAACCGCGGCCACTGAATACCGAGCTCCTCTTCGGGTTCGAGGATCGATTCGTGCACGCCATCGAGCGCGTCCTGGGGGTCGAAGGCGGCATCATCAGGGCCGTCGACGCCGTGGGAGGACGGTGGATCGTAGACGTTCGTCATGAATTCAAAGACTCCCACGGATTCGTTCGTTTGCAAGGTCGCGAGCTCGGCGGTCTGCGTCGAGTACGGCCTCGAGGCTGTCGGCGGCGCCACCGTCGTGTCGTTCCAACAACCACTCGTTCACTTCGGCTATTCCGGTCCATGGCATGAGGCCTTGGAGGAAGGCATCGACGACCACTTCGTTTCCGGCGCTCAGCCAAGCCGGGGCCGGTCCGCCCCGGCGTCCCGCTTCGTAGGCGAGATCCAGGCATCGGAACGCCGCACGATCCGGCGGCTCGAACGTGAGCGTCGACGAAACGGTCCAGTCCATGGCTCCGTAGGGAAGGTCGAGCCGTTCGGGGTAGGCCAGTGCATATCCGATACAGAGCCGCATGTCCGGCTCGGACAGCTGGGCGATGGTGGCGCCGTCGGTGTAGGCGACCATCGAGTGGACGATCGACTGCGGATGGACCACGACCTGGATGTCGTCGTAGTCGATGCCATAGAGCTCGTGGGCCTCGATCACTTCGAGGCCCTTGTTCATGAGGGTCGACGAGTCGATCGTGATCTTGGGGCCCATCGACCATGTGGGGTGTGCGAGTGCGTTCTCGACGGTCACGTCGGCGAGATCGGCCTCGGTACGGCCACGGAACGGTCCGCCCGATGCGGTCAGCACGAGCTTGTCGACCGATCGACCTTCGGTCGACGCCCGCAGACACTGGTGCAGGGCGCAGTGTTCGGAGTCGACCGGAAGGAGCTCGGCGCCCGGAGTGGCTCGCGCTTTTTGCACCACCGGGCCGGCAGCGATCAGGGATTCCTTGTTGGCCAGGCCGAGCCGCTTGCCGTGTTCGAGCGTCGACAGCGTCACCGCGAGGCCGGCGAAACCCATCACCCCGTTGATGACGATGTCGGCTGACGCGCTGGCCTCACGCAGGCCGGCGTCGCCGACGAGCACGTCGGTTCGGTCTCCGAGACGGGCCTTCGCCTCGGCCCACGCCGACTCGTCTGCGACGACCACACGTTCTGGGCGGAACTCATCGACCTGTGCTTCGAGCACGTCGATCGACGAGCCGACGGCGAGTGCCACGACCGTGTACTCGCCGCCGGACGCCCGGACGATGTCCAGGGTCTGGGTTCCGATGGATCCGGTCGAGCCCATGACGGCGATTGAGGTCACCGAGGCATTCTACGACTCGGCTTCACTCCCCTGTTGCTCGTGCCGATGGAAGTACATGGGTGACGTGGCGGACGTCCACCTGCCGGCTGGATTCATTCGTGCGGTCTCGGCGGCGGCGGATCAAGAGGCAGTGCTGCGCGCCACCGCGAGCTGGATGCCACAGATCATCAACGCCGAGCGTTCCTCGGTCGCCCTGCCGCTCGACGACGACAACCTCGCCATTCGCTCCATCGGGGGAACCGTCCCGCTTTCCGGGCCGACCACCCACCCGATCGCCGGATCGATCGTCGGCAAGGCCTTCCGGAGCAAGAAGACCGTGGTCCTGGATGACCTCGTCGGCGCGGACTACGCCGACGCGCACGCGCTGAGCAAGGCCGGGTTGCGTTCGGCGGTCGCCGGCCCGCTCCTGAGCGGCGGTCGATGTCTGGGCACCATCAATCTGGCCAACAGCAAACCGGGGTTCTTCACCGAGGCCCACGTGGAGTTGCTTGGATCGATCGCAGACCTCGTCGCCTCGTTCCTCAACGTGCATCAACTCGCTGCGGCGGAGAAGGTCCGGGCGGAGACCGACGACGTGACCGGCACCCTGTCCCGTCGGGCCGCGTTGGACGAGCTCGAACGTCTCTTCCGGCATCCGGCAGGGAAGCCCTCCGTTCTGTTCATCGACCTCGACGGATTCAAGCGCATCAACGACCTGCACGGTCACCGAACCGGGGACGGCGTCCTCTGCGAGATCGCCAATCGCATCGCCCGACTTCTCGGCCCGGACGATCGTCTCGGGCGACTGGGCGGTGACGAGTTCATCGTCATCGTGGCCGCCGACCCCGACGGCGAACGGGCCGCCGGTCTGGCGGCGGACATCGTGGTCGCGTGCAGGCCTCCGGCGCAGATCGAGGGCGTTCGGGTCACCACCAGCCTGAGCATCGGCCTCGGCTATCCGCACTCGCCCGACATCGACGCCTCGACGCTGTTGAGCGATGCCGATCATGCGATGTACACGGCCAAGGGTTGCGAACGATCGATCGTCGTCGCCGACGAGCTCGTCCGCCGGCAGGTTGGTCTCGTTGCGGCGATCGACGAGGACATGGACGCGGCGATGGACCGGGGCGAGATCGTCTTCCACTATCAGCCGGTCCGCAAGCTGAAGTCGCTCGATCTCGTGGGTGCGGAGGCGTTGGTTCGCTGGAACCATCCTGAACACGGCCCCGTGCCGCCACCACTTCTGATCGAACGGATCGAGGCCACCGGACGGATCTCTCGGTTCACCACGTGGGCCATGGACACGATCGCCCGCGACCTGCGCACGGTCCGCCACCACGTGCCCGAGTTCGTGGGCAAGTCGTTTGCGCTCAATCTCACACCCGGCCAGCTCTCCTGGAGCGGGTGCGCCGACGCTCACGCACAGACCTGCGACCGCTACGGGTTCGACCGCGCCGACCTCCTCGTCGAGGTGGTGGAGTCGTCGGAGATCCAGCCGGGCGACGCCGCCGAGCAGACGCTCAAGAAGATGGCGGCCGAGGGCGCGTTCATCGCGCTCGACGACTTCGGCGTCGGCCACAACGCGCTCGCCTACTTCACCCGCTTCCCGATCCATCTGCTGAAACTCGATCAATCGCTCGTTCGGGGCATGTCGGAGAACGATGCCGCACGCAGCATTCTTCGAGGGCTGACCTCGATGGCCCGCGAACTCGGCATCATCTCGCTCGCCGAGGGAGTCGAGACCATCGTCGAGGAAGCGATGTGTCGCGAAGCGGGCATTCATCACGGCCAGGGTTGGCATTTCGGTCGTCCGATTCCGATCGACGACTTCACCGAACTTGCGCTGTCCGAGCTGGGTGGAATCGTCGACCTCGCCGCGTGACAGCCTGACCGGCCGACGGTCGATACAGTCCGGGGATGGTTGCCTTCGATCCCGCCGCCAAAGAACGCGAACTGCACGACGAGGCAACCTCGTGGGACACCTCGGCGCCGGTGCCGGCAGATCCGAGCGACATCCCGACGGTCGATGTCGGCCCCTGG
>CALBVR010000085.1 GCA_937969565.1 uncultured Acidimicrobiales bacterium
CCGACGATGCCGTCGTCGACCTCGATGGCGACATCGACCTCACCGAGGTGCTCGACGAACATCAACACCGCGAGCCGGCCGCAGTCGCGGGGCAGCGACGACGCTTTCCACTCGCTCGCTGATCGAACCCAGAGGGTTCGCCGCTGCGGTCGATGGAGCGGTCATGCTTGAGGGCTGATGGAATCGGATGAACAACCGCCCGTGGAGTCGGGGGCTGGCGGGCAGAGCCCGTGGCGACTCGTCCACTACCTCTATCGCCAGTGGCACGACGATCGGGTCAGCGGTTTGGCCGCCGAGATCGGGTTCTTTGCGCTGTTGAGCCTGTTTCCGCTGCTCCTCGTGCTCTCTGCCCTTCTCGGTTGGATCAGCAATCTGTTGGGCAACGATCTGGCAACGGACGTCGAGAATCAGCTCACGGAGTGGGCGGGGGAGGTGTTCGGTGAAGGCGGCAACGTCGTCTCGGCGGTCGGAGCGCTCTTCTCGGAGTCGTCGACCTCCGCCCTGACCGTTGGTATTCTCGCGACGCTCTACACCGCGAGCCGTGGTTTTGCCGCGGTCGTTCGAGCACTCGACGTGGCCTACGGTCACGACAACACCCGTGGGTGGGTGGGTACCCAGATCATCGGGCTGCTGCTTGCCGCAGGCTCGATCCTCGTTGGGGCGCTGACGCTTGCCGGCCTGGTGATCGGACCGCTGCTGGGTCGAGAGGACATCGGCGGTGTCGCGATCGAGGGCGCACTGAACGTGCTCTGGAACTGGTTTCGGTATCCGACGGCCTTCGTGATTCTGGTGCTGTGGGCGGCCACGATCTTCCATGTGGCACCGAACCGGCGGGCCTCCTGGCGGTGGGAGATTCCTGGAGCGCTCTTCTCCGCGTTGCTCTGGATCCTGGCCACCTGGCTGTTCTCTCTGTACCTGACGACGCTGAGTTCGACCACGAACGCCGTGTTCGGCGTGATCGGGACCGCGATCACGATTCAGCTCTGGCTCTACCTGTTGGCGATCGGGTTGGTGCTCGGAGCGGAGCTGAACAGCGCGTTCGCCATTCGTCGTGGTCCGGCGGCAAATTGGACCGAACCTGAATTCTTCACCCGCGTCTACCGATGGATCAAAGGCGTGATTCAGTCGGACGACGGCTGAGATCGCACATATACTAGGACATCCAACTATCTGACATCCAAGCATCGTGAGGGCACATGGCTGACTACAACCCCCCAGTCTTCGACATCAGTTTTGCGCTGATGGAGATCGCCGGTCTTGGCGACGTCGCCGAGTACCCCGACTTCGACGGGTTCGACCTCGACATGCTGGAGCCCGTGCTCGAGGAGTCCGGCCGGCTCATCGCCGAGACCGTCGCGCCCCTGAACCGCAACAGCGATCTCCAGGGCAGCGTCCACAACGAGGACGGCTCGGTCACGACCCCCGATGGGTTCCGAGAGGCCTACAGTGCCTGGGTCGCCTCAGGCTGGGGCTCCGTCCCCTTCGACCCCGCCTACGGCGGAGGTGGCTTCCCGTGGATGATCGCCACAGCGATGGGCGAGATGCTCAACAGCGCCTCGATGTCGTTTGCCCTCTGCCCGTTGCTGACCCAGGGTGGCATCGATCTCCTCCACCACCATGGCACCGAGGAGCAGAAGGAAACGTGGCTGACCAAACTGGTCGAGGGCACGTGGACCGCCACGATGAACCTGACCGAGCCGGACGCCGGCTCAGACGTCGGGGCGCTTCGCGCCAAGGCGGTCAAGGCCGACGACGGCACCTATCGAATCAGCGGACAGAAGATCTTCATCACCTACGGCGAGCACGACATGGTCGACAACATCGTGCACCTCGTGCTGGCCCGCACACCTGAGGCCCCTCCCGGGACCAAGGGCATCTCGACCTTCATCGTCCCGAAGTTCCTGCTCGACGACGACGGTAACCCCACGATCGCCAATGACCTGCGCTGCACATCGATCGAACACAAAATGGGCATCCACGGCAGCCCGACCTGCGTCATGCAGTTCGGCGAGGAAGACGGTGCCGTCGGCTACCTGATCGGCGACGAGAACCGCGGCATGGAATACATGTTCACGATGATGAACAACGCCCGACTCGCCGTCGGCGCCCAGGGTCTCGCCATCGCCGAGCGGGCGTACCAGGATGCAGTGGAGTACAGCCGTGAGCGGACGCAGGGCCGGGCCATCGGCTCGGCACCCGGTACCGCGTCGCCGATCGTCGAACACCCCGACGTTCGTCGCAACCTGCTCACGATGCGGGCCTACATCGAAGCGATGCGTGGACTCTGCTACCTCGACGCCGCCGCCGTCGACCAGCAGGGCCATCATCCGACCGAGGAGGGGCGTGAGGCCGGCGCCGAGCGGGCCGCGCTGCTGACCCCGATCGCGAAGGCCTGGTGCACGGATCTGGGATGCGAACTCACGTCCATCGCCGTCCAGATTCATGGCGGCATGGGCTTCGTTGAGGAAACCGGTGTCGCCCAGCACATGCGCGACGCCCGAATCAACCCGATCTACGAGGGCACGAACGGCATCCAGGCGCTCGATCTCGTCGCCCGGAAGCTGCCGATGCGCGGCGGAGCCGTCATCGCCGAACTGCTTGCGGAGATCCGCTCGACGGCTGCCGAGGCCGCGGGCGACGACGAAGCACTGGCGGCCATGGGCGCCGCCCTCGCTGCGGCCACCCAGTCGGTCGAATCCACCACCACCAAGCTCGTCGAACAGCTCGGCGACGCACCAATCGACGCCTTCGCCGGCGCAACGCCGTACCTCAAGATGCTCGGCCAGGTCGTCGGCGGATGGGTGCTGGTTCGTCAGGCGCTCGCCGCTCGAGCCCTGCTCGACGCCGGCACCTCCGACGATCGCCTCGAGGCGAAGATCACCACGGCGTCGTTCTACTGCGAACAGCTCCTCCCGCTGGCCGACGCACAGGCCCCGGCCGTGCTTGCCGGTGCGTCGACGCTGATGGCTCTCTCCGCCGACCAGTTCTGACCTCACCGCAATCCACGGAATTCTTCGGGCGCGCCAGCGGGTTGGCGCTAGCGTGATTTCCGTGATCGCCGCCATCCCGTCGCCATCGTTCAACTCGATCGGCCCCTTCAACATCTACGGCCTCTGCATTGCGCTGGGCGTCGTCGCCGCGGTCTGGCTCGGCCAGCGGCGATGGGAGGCCATGGGCCAAGACCCCGAAGACATCGCCGCCATCGCGATCTGGGGCGTTCCCGGCGGCGTGATCGGCGCACGGCTCTACCACGTCATCACCGACTGGCACCGCTTCTCGGGAGAGCCGATCACCGAGATCTTCAACATTCGTGGCGGCGGTCTCGGCATCCCCGGAGGCATGTTCCTCGGCGTGTTGACCGGACTGTTCGTCGCACGTCGCCGTGGGATTCCCGTCAAGCCGGTGCTCGATGCCGTCGTCCCCGGGCTCCCGCTCGCCCAGGCGATCGGTCGGTGGGGCAACTGGTTCAACCAGGAGGTCTTCGGCGGCCCGACCGACCTTCCGTGGGCCCTTGAGATCGACGCCAACCATCGAGGGCAGATCCCCGAGGAGTTCCGAGACGTCGAGGCGTTCCCGACCTTTCACCCGACATTCCTCTACGAGAGCCTCTGGAACCTTGCACTCGTCGGTGTGTTGCTCTGGGCGGACTCCAAGCGGCTTCTCAAGCGGGGCCGACTGATCGCCATCTATCTGATCGGCTACGGCATCGGCCGGATGTGGCTCGAAACGGTCCGAATCGATGCCGCCACCGAAGTCCTCGGTCTGCGAGTCAACATCTGGATGAGCTTGGCGCTCATCCTCGGTGGCATCGTGATCATCGCCTGGCCCGGCCGCAACGATCGGTCTGACGAGTCCGTCGTCGAGCCGGTGTCCGCTTCGGCGTAGTCGCTAGATCGCGCTGAGCACCGCGTCGCTGAGGGCAGGCCACACCGGCTTCGCCCACTCGCCGAACGCAAGATCG
>CALBVR010000086.1 GCA_937969565.1 uncultured Acidimicrobiales bacterium
GCGGCCCGGGTGGAAGAGAACGTTGGCCGCTGGATTCGCGGCGAAGAACTGATTGGACCAGTCGACGTGGGAGCAGGGTACTGACATGGGAGATTTTCATCAGAGCGGACCGATCGGCACGCTGCACCGCTTGTCGGCGCGACCGGTCGAGGAGCTGGAAGCCGACCTCGTCGAATGGTCCGCAGAACGGCCGATGGCCCTCGTCATCCCCGCCCTGTTCAGCGAACTCGAGGGTGATGCGCTCGGACACATCGTCGACGAGTTGTCCCAGGTGCCGTATCTCGCTGAGATCATCATCGGAATCGACCGGGCGGACGCCGACCAGTTCGCGCACGCCAAGGAGTTCTTCTCCCGCCTGCCGCAGCGGCACCGCCTGCTGTGGAATGACGGGCCGGCGCTGCGAGGCATCGACGCCGAGTTGCAGGAACTGGGCATCGCACCGGATCAGCCGGGCAAGGGCCGCAACGTCTGGTACTGCCTCGGCTATTACCTGGCGAGCCGACGGGCGAGCGCCGTTGCCCTTCACGACGCCGACATCCTCACCTACGACCGCTCGATGCTCGCTCGTCTGCTGTATCCGGTCACCCATCCGACGTTCGGCTATGCGTTCGCGAAGGGCTATTACTTCCGGTCGGATGGCGAGCGGTTGAATGGCCGGGTGAGTCGTCTGCTGGTCGCACCGCTGCTGCAGTCGCTGCGGGTCACGCTGGACCACAGCGACGCGTACCTCGAGTTCCTCCAGAGTTTCCGCTACCCGCTTGCCGGGGAGTTCGCGATGCACCAGAACGTGGTCCGGAACCTCCGAATTCCGAGCGATTGGGGTCTGGAGATCGGTGTGATGTCCGAGCTGTATCGCCGGTACACGCCGGAACGGATCTGCCAGGTCGACATCGCCGGCGCTTACGACCACAAGCACCAGATCGTGTCGCCCGAAGACAAGCACAATGGCCTCCACAAGATGTGCATCGACATCGCGAAGGCGCTGTTCCGCAAGGTCGCGATCGATGGAGAGATCCTGACCCCGGAGACCTTCCGGACGATCAAGGCGTCGTACTACCGCACGGCCCTCGACCACGTGGACCGCTACCGGAACGACGCGTGGATCAACGGCTTCTCGTTCGATCAGCACGCCGAGGAGGAGATGGTCGAGATCTTCGCCCAGGCGATCATGGAGGCCGGCGACACCTTCCTCAACAACCCGATGGAGACGCCCTTCATCGCGAGCTGGGCCCGGGTGCAGAGTGCGATGCCGGATGTGCTGCCCCGGATCGCGGCGGCCGTGGAAGCGGACAACTGACGATGGATGTCGGCGGGCCGATGTTCGGGTTTGAGCCGTTGCATGAGGCGCCGGACCGCGCCGTGGGCGAGCATCGGGTGGTGCTCGTGCACGAGGGTCGAATTCTGCTCGATCCGGCCGCCGGCGATCGGCTGCCCCTTCTGGCGAACGTGGAACATCGTGTGTCGCCCGCGCATCCGCTCACGCCGATCGGGCGGGTGGGCGACCGACACTGGTGGACGGCCCTGCATGCTCCCGATGCAGATCCGGAGGACGGCGAGTTTGCCGACCTTCGTTCGCTTCATGCCCGCGTGGACGCCACGGAGTGGAACGCTGCCGGGCGCGGCACGCAGCTGTTGGACTGGCTTCGGGACCATGCGTTCTGTGGTCGGTGCGGCACGCCGACCGAGCTTGCGCCGGGGGAGCGGGCATTGCGATGTCCGGTGGACGGCCACACCGCCTACCCCCGGTTGTCGCCGGCCGTGATCGTGCTCGTCGAGCGGGAGGACGGGCGGGCGCTGCTCGCCAGGAGTGGACGTTGGAACGTGCCGATGTTCAGCACGCTCGCCGGGTTCGTCGAGCCGGGCGAGTCGCTGGAGGACACGGTGCACCGGGAGATCCGCGAAGAGGTCGGTGTCGAGGTGGACGACATTCGCTACGTCTCGAGCCAGCCATGGCCCTTCCCGAACAGTCTGATGCTCGGGTTCACGGCCGCGTGGGCGGGTGGTGACATCGTGGTCGACGGTGAAGAGATCGCCGAGGCGAACTGGTACACGCCGCACGATCTTCCGATGCTGCCGCCGCCGATGTCGATCGCTCGCCGTCTGATCGACGGCTGGCTGGCTCGACAGGGTTGAGGTTCGGCGTCAGCCGACCAGCCAGGCGCAGTCGTAGGCGTCCAGTTCGATGTGGTCGACGCCGGAGCGGCTGTGCAGCAGGTCCCGCCACGGGCCGGGGACATCGGCGGAAATGGGTGTGTTCCCCAGGTTGCAGAGCACGGTGATCGACTCGCCGTCGGGCCCCCGCCGAATGCGGAGGAGTGCGCCGTCGGCTTCCACCGACTGCGGTGCGCCGGGGTGGAAGGCCGGCTGTCGGCGGCGCTTCTGGGCGAGGTCGAGCATGGATTGCATGAGCACCGCCTGCCACTCGTCGCCGGCAGGACCGGGAACGTCGGCCAATTCGACCGAGGCGCGGTTGATCGATCGACGGACGCCGTCGGCTTCGACGCCGGCATGGTCGTTCTGGGTGCCGAGCAGACTGTTGATGTAGATCGCCGGGACGCCGGCAAGTGACAGCACGACGGTGTGTGCCAGCAGGACCCGGGCGGGCATGTGGGGATCGTCCGGTCCGCCGAAGAGGTCAGGCAACGAGATGTTCAGTTCGTACGGGTACGGAACCCCGGCGCGATCGTAGGTTCCGTGCAGGCCACCGCGGGCGTGGGTGACTTCGACGAGTTCCGCGATCTCGGCGTCAGTGAGGAAGCCCTCGGCCGGGCGAACGCCGATGCCATCGTGTGATGCCAGGAAGTTGAAGAGCGTGGTGCCTTCCGGGGGTGCGGGGGCGTTCGTCAACCAGTCGGCGAGGCGATCGGCGCGGCCTTGCAGTACCCCGTCGACGAGCAGCGGCGGCAGCGTGACGTTGTAGATCAGGTGGGCTTCGTCGCCGGCGCCGAAGTACGACCGGTTCTCGGCGTCGGGAACGTTGGTTTCGGTGAGGATGGCCACGTGGGGCGCCCGTACGGCGAGGAGGGTTCGGAGCAGCTTGACGAACTCGTGGGTCTGGGGGAGGTGGACGCTCGTGGTGCCCGCCTCCTTCCAGAGGAAGGCGATGGCGTCGAGACGAAGGAATCGGGCGCCGTTGCGAATGTAGAGGTCGACGATCTGGAGCATTTCGCAGACCAGGTTGGGGTTGGACCAGTCCAGGTCGGCCTGGTCATCGCTGAAGGTCGTCCACACGTGTTTGGGTCCGTCGGCGGTCTCGAAGGCCGTCAATAGGGGAAGCGATCGGGGGCGTACGACGGCGGACAGATCGTCGTTGGGATCTGCGGTGAAGATGTAGTCGCGGCCGGGTTCCTCGTGGGCCAGGAACTGCTGGAACCAGTCGGACTCCGTGGAGATGTGGTTGGCGACGAGGTCGAACATCAGATCCACGTCTCGCTCGAGCCGGGCGACATCGGTCCAGCTGCCGAGCGCCGGGTCGACGGCCCGATAGTCGATCACGGCGAAGCCGCGGTCGGAGCTGTACGGCGCGAACGGGAGGATGTGGACGATGCCGAAGGACTCCGCCAAACGGTCGTGAACGAGGGTGGCCAGTGCCGCGAGCGGGGTGCCGTTTCCTCGGATGCTGTCGCCGTAGGTGATGAGTGCGATGTCGCTCTCGGTCCATCGTTCGACGGGGACACCAACGTCGTTTGGTCGGCCGATGCCGACGGCGGAGATGAGCGCATCGGACAGACCGGGGTTTGCGGAACCCCAAATCGCTTCGACGTGCTGGTCCACCCGTTGGGCAAGGGGGCCCCGATCGGCTGCGGCCATCGGAAAACCCTAGGACACGGTCGTCGCGGGCGCGGCGACCAGCGGGCAGGATTGTCGGGTGAGTCCGTCGTTGCCCAACACCTTCCTGCCGATCGAGGATGTCGTCGACGATGTGCACGGCGCGTTGGGCGATACGGGCGTCGCTGTGCTGACGGCCGAGCCGGGTGCCGGAAAGACGACCGTGGTGCCGCTCCGGTTGTTGGATGCCGCCTGGTTGGGGGATCAGACGATCCTGGTGCTGGAGCCCCGGCGGGTCGCCGCACGCGCGGTCGCCCGTCGGATGGCGTCGTTGCTCGGCGAGTCGGTCGGCGACACGGTCGGCTGGCGAACGCGGGACGACACCCGAATCGGCCCGAACACCCGGATCGAAGTGATCACGGAAGGCATCCTCACGCGGCGGTTGCAGCGGGATCCGACCCTCCCGGGCGTGGGTGTCGTGATCTTCGATGAGTTCCATGAGCGGAGCGTGCACGCCGACCTCGGTTTGGCGCTGACGCTCGAGGTTCGAGAGGAGATTCGCCCGGAGCTGCGTCTCTTGGTGATGTCGGCGACGATCGACGCCGCAGCGGTCGCCGACCTTCTTGGGAGCGAGGCTCCCGCTCCGGTCATCG
>CALBVR010000087.1 GCA_937969565.1 uncultured Acidimicrobiales bacterium
AGTCAGCGCCCGGAGCGCATCGGGCGCCCGACCAGCCCGGTAGAGCGCCAGCATGTGTTGGGCGACGAATCGTTCACGCAACGGGTGGAGTTCGCGGAGCCTTTCGAGCTCGCTGACGAGCTCCCCCGTGCGTCCAAGGGCCAGGTCGGCGTCGATGCGGTCCTCGATCGCGGCAACACGTGCCTGCTCGAGGCGCTCTCGTTCGACCTGGCTGAAGTCGTCGTAGACAAACTCCTCGAATGCGTCGCCCCGCCAGAGGTCGAGAGCGGATCCGAAGGCCTTTGCTGCATGCGCCGGGCTCTCGGCGATCGCCGAGTGCGCATCGGTGATGAGCCGATCGAACACAGCGACGTCGTAGCGCGCAGGATCGATCTCGAGAACGTAGCCGGGCTCGCGCGTGCACAGGACCGAGGCGTCGCCCCGAGCGCGGTCCGGTTCGAGCGCCGTGCGCAGCCGAGAGACGTATACCTGTAAGGCCGACTTCTTCTCGCCTGCGTCGTCGCCCCACAACGACTCCAGGATCGCTTCGGTCGATACGACCTCGTTGTGGTTGATGAGCAGCAGCGCAAGAAGGCGGCGTTGCATCTGCGGACCGAGTTCGACGGCCTCGCCGTCGCGAACGACACGAAGCGGGCCCAACGCCTGAAATTCCATGGTGTTCACGCCTACACCCCCGCACTTTCACGCCACTTTCATGCCAATCGAGCGAGGCAGCAAGTCGGGCGAAACCGGCCTCCTACAGCTTGATCACGTCGGAACACGCCGGCTGGACACAAGGAGCACATCATGAACATCCGTCGAACGTCACGCATCGCCGCCACCACGGCTGCAGCTGCAGCGATGCTGTCCGTCCCATTGGGAATGCCAGCGGGCGCCGACTCCGGGCCGGCGTCCGGGGCCGACCTGCGCCCGGTTGCAGCGTGGGCTGTGGCAAACGACATGATCGGCGCAGCGCCGACGAGTCTCGCCCCGATGCGTGCGAGCAGCGAGCAAAATTTCGCGGACACCAGGGAGATTGCACGGTGGGCGGAAGCGAATGGTCTCACGGGGCTTTCCCCGGCGAGTGTGCGGGCTGACGGCCAGTAGGTCTCGGCTCCGGGGTCTATTCGGTGCAGTCCTCGGGGACGAAGTCGCCACTGCGGGCGAAGTCGTCGCAGCTCAGGAAGCGGTCGTGGCCGTTGCCCACGTACAGGCCGGCCAGGCCGATCAGCAGCACGGCGACGACGGCGACGATCTGCTCCCGGCGGGGAAGGCTGAAGTAGTCCCGATCCACCAGGCGGGCGATGACGTAGAGCGTCCACGGGAACGTGGCGATGATCGCCAGGTTCAATGCGTCCACCACGCCCTGCGAGACGGTCAGGAACGTCATGTCGGCGAAGAGGTACGCGAGCGGCAAGCCCAGGATCACCCGGCTGAACGGTGATGTCGCCAGCGTCTCGTCGTTGCGCACGAACGTCGTGAGCAGCACAACGGTCGACACCACGAACACGGTGAACACCCGCCGGTACGACACGGTCTCGAACGCACCCAGGTCGAAACCGATGTCCCACGCCACCAGCGCCGCGGCGATCGTCACCACCATGAACGTTCGTGTGGTCGACGACTGCTCGCCCGAATCGTGCTCCGTCTCGGGCACGAATCGAGACCCTACCGAACGTCCACCCGGAACCGGATGTCTACCTCCCCGTAGACTGTCGGCATGGCCCGCCCGTCCGGACGCAACCTGAGCGAAGAGATCGTCGAAAGCGCAACGCGCCTCGTGCAGGAACGCGGCGTCAACGGTTTCAGCTACGGCGATCTCGCCAAGGACCTGGGCGTGAAGGCGCCCTCCATCCATCACCACTTCCGCACCAAGCAGGACCTCCTCGCCGAAGTCGCCCGCCGCTATCGGGCCGCGTTCGCCGCCCAACGAGACGACCTGCCCGGCCGGCGTGCCTCCGACCGCATCACCGGCTACTCAGCGCTGTTCACCGGCCGCTCGGCCGAGAACCAGCTCTGCCTGTGCGGCGCGGTCGCCGCCGACTGGTACGCCGTCGGCGAACTGCCCCGCGCCGAGGTGGAGGAGTTCTTCGCCGATCAGGTCGCCTGGCTCCGCACCCAGATCCGCATGGGCATCGACGCCGGCGAGTTCACCGCCGGCCTCGACATCGACACGGCGGCCCGGTCCATGCTCGCCGCCCTCGAAGGCTCGCTCCTCATGAGTCGAGTCGGCGGCGCCCGAGCCCTGCCGACCGTCGTGGCCGTGCAACTCCTGGAGTGGATGACGGACTGACCGGCTCAGCTTTCGGAAACCGTCCGAGGCAGCCGCAGCGTGAACGTGCAACCCTCACCCGGGGCGGTCACCAACTCGATCGTTCCGCCGTGGCGATCGGCCACCGCCTTCGCAATCGACAGGCCGAGCCCCGACCCGCCGGTCGACCGCGCCCGTGAGCCGTCGGCCCGATGGAACCGGTCGAACGCCCGAGCGGCATCCTCGACCGACATGCCCCGGCCATCGTCGACGACGGCGAGCTCCACATGGGTCTCGTCGCTCGTCGCCCGCAGCCACACGTTCGGATCGTCGTTGTGGCTGAGCGCGTTGCTCACCAGGCCGGCCAACACCTGCTGCACCCGCTGATGGTCCAGCTCGGCCCGCAGATCCGGTGGGACCACATCGGCCATCGCGATCCGCGCAGTCGGGCGAGCTGCCCGAGCATCCGCAGCCACATCCTCCAACAGCTGGGCAATCGCCACCTCGCTCGTCTCGAGCGGTTGCCCCTCGTCCAGCCGAGCCAACTGCAGAAGGTCGTCGACGAGCGTGGCCATGCGGCCGGACTCGGACTGCATCCGCCGCACCGCGTCCTCCGTCGCCCCATCGGCCCGGAAGGCG
>CALBVR010000088.1 GCA_937969565.1 uncultured Acidimicrobiales bacterium
TCATGCGGAACTTCTTGATGCCCTCGACCCGAGCGAACTTCTCGTTCGTCTGATCGACGGCCTTTTGTACGAGTTCGATGATCTCGGGCTTTTCCGTGAGATCCCGATACGTCGTGTAGGGGATGTTCTTGCGGAGGGCCCAGTCGCCGGCCACGTCGAGTTCGATCGCGATCAGTGCCGTCAGGTACTTGCGGCCGTCGCCCACGACCATCGCTTCCTTAATGAACGGGTTGGCTTTGAGCGTGTTTTCGATCTCGGAGGGCGAGATGTTCTTTCCGCCGGACGTGATGATGATGTCCTTCATGCGGTCGACGATTTTGATATGCGTACCGTCTACCCACTCGCCAACATCGCCGGTCTTGAGCCAACCGTCGTCGGTGAAGGTCTCAGCGGTCTTCTCGGGCTTGTTCCAGTAGCCCTTGAAGACGCCCGGATGTTTGGTCTGGATCTCGCCCGTCTCTTCGTCGATCCGAAGACCGATGTCGTCGTAGGCCTCGCCGACGGTGCCGAGCTTGGTGCGTCCCGGGTAGTTGACCGTGGCCACGGCGGAGTTCTCGGTCATGCCGTACAGCTCATACACGTCGACTCCGATGCCCATGAAGAACTGAAGGACCTCGGGAGCGATCGGTGCCGCACCGCTCGATGCCCGGCGGCAGTGTCGGAGGCCGACGCGTTCCTGAAGAGCTCGGAAGACGAGCGGGTAGAAGATCCAGTGCAGGATGCGGCTCTGCATCGTGTGATTGCCGCCGTTCTCGACCTTCGCTTTACCGATCTTGTCAGCGGCCTTCATGGCCATGCCCAGCCACAGTGCCTTGAAGCGGGTGGCGTCCGAGCCGCGGATCTGCACCCCGGCGTGGAGGCGCTCCCAGATGCGGGGAACGGCGAAGAACAGCGTGGGCTGGACTTCACGAAGGTTGATGGCGACGGTTTCGATCGACTCGGCGAAGTTGAGCGTGGGACCACCGGACAGCATCGTCCATGTGGAGAAGATCCGCTCAGCCACATGGCACAGCGGCAGGTACGTGAGGATCTGATCGCTCGTGTTTGGTGCGGTGCCGTCCGGGTAGGCCCGCTTCTCGTCGATGATCTTGTTCATCGCGTACATCGAGTTGGCGTTCGTGAGCATGGCCCCCTTGGGCGGGCCCGTTGTGCCGGACGTGTAGACGAGCGTCATCACGTCGTCGTCGGTCGCTTCCGCCATCCGGGTGGCAACTGCGCCGGGGTTGGCCGCACGATGCTCTCGGCCGGCTTCGAGGAAGTTCTCCCAGAAGATCAGGCGCTCGTCGGTGAAATCTGCAAACCCTCGGGGCTCGACGTAGATGAGCGACCGGACCGAGGGGATCGTGCCCGGGTCGATCTCGAAGACTTTGTCCACCTGCTCCTGGTCTTCCACCAGATGCACGACGGCCCCGGAGTCCTGGAGCATGTACTCGACCTCGGCGGCCGGATTCGTCGGGTAGAGGCCGACCGTGATGCCACGAACGGCCACCGCCGCGATGTCGAGGATGACCCATTCGGGCCGATCCTCAGCGTGGATGGTGACTCTGTCGCCCACCTCGACGCCGAGCGAGAGGAGCCCATGGGCCGCCACCTCGATCAGTTCCCAGGCGTCAGCCCAGCTGTACTCCTGCCAGATTCCGAAGTCCTTTTCGCGGAAGGCGATGTGGTTCGGGTCCTTCTGTGCCCAGTCCCGTGCCAGCGATGCGACGGTCTTGGCGCCAGCGCCGGATGGAGTCGGCGCAACCCGATCCTCGACAACTGTCATGCTTCCCCCCTGGAATCAGTCAGTAATGAGCGCAAGGTAGCACGGTGCCGGACGCTGATTGAAACTCGTAGGCCGCCGAACGACAGGAACTGCCGGTTGGCAGTGGCCGACGATCCGGGTTCGCACGAAGGCTCAGACGTCGTCGAGAAGGCCGGTTCGAGCAGCGATCATGACCGCCTCGACACGGTTCCGGGCCTCGAGCTTTTGCAACACCGACTCCATGTACGCCTTGACGGTGCCGCGGGCGAGGAACAGCTCGGTGGCGATCTCCGGATTCGACAACCCTCGTGCGGCGAGCCGCACCACCTCGAGCTCTCTTGGCGTCAGGCATGTGGCTGGTGCCGCGCGCTCTGGCACGACGAGGCCCGAGACGGAGCACCGCAACGCGGTTGACGCACTCCCTGCGGTCTCGATGATCGACGTTGCCTGAGCGACCAGCGTTGAGGAGCTGTCCGGGTCCGCTGCTATCGACTTCGCGATCCGGAGGATCTGCCCGAGGTGCTCCCCGACCGACGCGTCGAGCGCCCGAACCGTGCGCTCGCGTTCGACCTCGAGCGCGGCCTCGGTCAGCTGGCGTGAACGGTCCGCCATCGACAGCGCCAATCGCGCAGATTCGACGGCGGTCAACACCCGATCCAGCTGGGTGTCGGAGTAGACGGTCGGAACGCGGTCCGACACATAGGCGACACCGATGAGGTCGTCGCTCACAACGAGCGGCATGCACAACACGCCGGCAAGTCCTTCGTGAGCGATCGGAGCGTCGTAGTCGTGCGTGATGGAATCGGCCACGGTGTAGTCGGTCACAAAATCGGGGCCGCCCTCTGCCAGCACCTTCCCGCCGAGCCCGCGTCCCCGCTCCACCCGCAGCGACTCGAGCGCTTCGGTCTCGCCGCCATGCACGCCGGTGAGTCGAAGGTTGTCCGGGCCGTCCAAGAGTCCGACGAAACCCAGATCCGCTCCGATGGAGTCTGCGGCCGCCCGCCCGATGGACGCGATGACGGCATCGCGCTCCAGCGGCGTCGCCAGCTCCTCGACGGCACGCAGCGCGTCGGCGATCTCGTTCGGAGCTTCCTCATCGGCTGGCATCTGCTGATAGTAGGCAGACGCGCGCCGAGAACACCGACCAGGACGGTCGGGGCCGAGCCGAATGTGGTACGACGGGCGGGTGCAGATCGTGTCGTGGAACCTGAACTCGATCCGGTCGCGCGCCGGACTCGTCGAGGCGCTGCTGGCAGAGGAAGCGCCCGATGTGCTTGCGATGCAGGAGACGCGGTGCACGGACGCCACATTTCCCTGGGCGATGTTCGAACAGGCCGGGTACGAGGTTGCCCACCTGGGAACTGGAGGGCACGCCGGAGTGGCCCTCGCGAGTCGCGTGGGGCTCGAGCGCATCTCCTACGGATTCGGCGGGGAACATGGTCCGCCGTTCGACCAACCCCGGCTGATCGCCGCCGACTGCGGCGGCCTCCGGGTCGCATCGCTGTACGCGCCCAACGGGCAACGGATCCGGACGGCTGCGTGGTTCGCGAAGCTTGCCTGGTTTCAGCTTCTCGCGGTCGAGCTGGAGCTCGAACTCGAAGCGGCCGACGATCTCCTGGTCGTTGGCGACTTCAATGTGTGCCCGGCGCCGATCGACGTGTACGACCCGGTTCGCAAGCGTGACCGCAATCTGGTCAGCTCCGAGGAGCGGTCCGCTGTGGCCGCACTGCTCGATCTGGGCCTGCACGACCTCGCACGCGAGCTCCACGCGGACGAGCCCGGCTTCACCTGGTTCAGCTTCGCCGCCGGACAGCTCGAGGCGAATCGTGGCTATCGATTGGACCTTGCACTCGGTGGTCGAACCGTGCGGGAGCGGGCGACCGAGTGCGGGCCGCTGCTTCGCTGGAGGAATCCGGACCTGCGCCCGTCCGACCACGCTCCCCTGTCGCTTCTTCTGATCTGACGCGCCGATGGCCGTCCGGGGCGAACCGGACGGCCATGGACGGGCGGGCGGTGGGATACCCGCCGGGCGATTCGGTCAGCCGATGGTCTGGTCGGCCGCAGCGAAGTTGTCTCGCGTGGCTCGCGCCGCACGGGCGAGTTCCAGGTAGCGGTCGTTCGCCTGCTGCATGACCGCCGCATACCGCTGCTCCACGGTGGCCACGAGCTCCTCGGAACGCGAGACGAAGGCCATCTTCTCGGAGAGCATCATGTCCGTTGCCGCGGTGAGCACCCGGTCGACCTCTGCCTGCAGTTCCGTCTTGATCTCCAAGGCGCGCTCCCGGGAGTTGCCGCTCCAGTCCGTGCCTTCCAACCGAGCGTGGGCGGCCCCGATGTCGGCGCGCAGCGTGTCCGCGGTGGTGCCGAATCGATTCACCAGCGTCGAGGTGGCTTCCGACACCGCTGCGCTCAGTTCGTTGACCTGCGCACCCGCTTCCGTTCCGCTGACGAGGGCCGAGGCCCCGGTCTCGTCCAGCACTGCCGCACTCGACTCCATGTCGTCGAGGTTGCCGCCAATGAATCCGTTTGCCATGTCTTGACCCTTTCGCATCTTTGAATGCACTTCAGTAACTTTCGTTCATTGACGATCGCGCATTCGGGCGCGCCAGTCAAGCAAAAGACATGAAAGTGCATGAAAGGGTGCCTCGGAGCGCCTGACCTGGACCGTGTCCGGCGGATGACTCACCCCGAGATTCAGCCGGGGTCAGCCACCTGGACGAGCGCAGCCGTGCCCGCGTGAACCAGCCAGCCGCGCCCCGGAATCTCCGTGCGTTCGCCTCGGGGAAGGCGCACGCCGAGCAGCTCTGCGTCCATCACCGGATCGGCGTTGAGCAACAACCCCACTCCGCTGCCCCGCACCGAACGCAACCACCGGGGCCAATCGGACCGACTCGAGTTCGTTCGCACCGACGCGATCACGTGCAGCCCGTCGGGAGCCGATCGGACCAGCCGGTGCAACACCTCGTCCTCATCCGCGCACCGTTCGGCGTCGTCGATGAACACCACCCAGGGCCGACCGGTGTCGGCGGCTGCCCGCTCGAGCACCGAGGACACTTCGGCGAGCGTGCCACCTGCATCGAACGGGCCGGCAGCACCATCACTGATCAGTCCGGCGTCGCCGGCAACGACGCCGACGAGAACGAGGTCGGCCGAGGCCCGCCGCATCTGGATCGCAAGCGAACGCAGCGCTGTGGTCCGCCCGCTGCGAGCCGGGCCCGCCACGAGCGCATGCTCACCCTGCCGCAAACGGAGCGAAGCCGGCTCCCGCCGTCGGTCGTCGACCGCAAACGGAATGTGCACGCCATCGACGTCCACCCGAACATCACCCACCGCTGACAACGGGATCGCTGCCCCGAGCGGAGCAACAGACGGAGGCGAGACGGCGGGTTCCGGCCCTGGAAGCTCCCGCTGATCGGCCACCTGCGCCACCATCTCGCCTGAACCGAACAGCGCTCGACCAGGAACAAATGCGGGCAGTGAACGTCGTCTGACACCGAGCACCCCCAGGTCCAGCGGGTCGGCCAGCGACAGCACGACCCGATCGCGAACGCTCGCCAGAAGCGACTTCGGCACATCGGACGGACGGCTCGCACCTGCCACGAACACAACACCCAATGCGGGCCCGTCCCGAATGATCCGAGCGAGCCGTTCTGCGTTCGCGCCGCCTGGAGCGCCGTCGATGCGATCGACGAAGCCGGCGATGCCATCCACGAGGAGCACGAGCAACGGCCCGCGGTCGCCTGTGCGGGCGCGTTCGCGGAGATGATCGTCGACGAGATCGAGGAGGCGGAGGTGGCCGGCGTCATCGGCGGGGTCCAGAACGCAGGACACGTGCGGGCGCTCGCGCAACGGTCCGAGGCTTCCATCGCCGTGGTCGGCCGCGAAGACCCACGCCACCCGTCCCGCCACCCCCTGTTGGAGCCGGTTCCCGACGCTGCGCAGTGTCGTGGACACCCCGGATCCGACGCCGCCCATGACTGCGAGCGACCCTGCCGCCGGGTCCCAGCCCAGGGCAACGCGGCGCTGGTGGTCCGGATCATCGCCGACCGCAATTGGCACGACCCCGTCAGGCAGCGGTTCGAGCCCCTCGAATGCTGCTGGCGCGATCGCCGCCGGCAGGTCGGGCAGCCAGGGGCGCCGTGGGGACGGCCGGTCCGCAGCGGCAATTCGCATGGCCGCAACGGCCATCTCGATCACGGTCCCGCCATGCGAACGCGCCCGCTCGGGGAGCCGGGGCGGCTGGCCATCGCCAAGCGAGACGGGCGTGACCACGACACCGGGAGCACGCTCGTCCAACGGAGGGACCGAGCACAACGCCGCTTGCACCAGCGTGAGGTCTCCCGTTCCCCGACGGACCCACGCCCGGCCCGGCACCGATCTCGGTATCTCCACGGCGGCGCGATCGTCGATCACATCGAGCGCGTCGGCGTCGGTCTGCACACGAAGCGCGATGCGCAGGTTGGTGTTCGCCCGAATGTTCGCGTCCACGGCGCCGGCGGGCCGTTGCGTGGCCAGCACCAGATGTACGCCGAGGCTCCGACCTCGCTGTGCGATACCGACGAGAGCATCGACGAAGTCCGGCAACTCCGCTCGCAAGGTCGCGAACTCATCGATCATCACGACGAGGCGCGGCAGTGGCCCTCCGGGGCTGCCCGCTCGCCGGTAGTCGCCGACGTCGCTGACCGCGGCAGCAGCCAGTGCCCGCTCCCGATAGCGCAGTTCCGCCTCCAGGGAACGAAGCGCACGCTCGGCCAGGTGGGCATCCAGATCGGTGACCATCCCCACCACGTGCGGCAGGTTGCGCAGCGCGTCGAACGCCGCCCCGCCCTTGTAGTCGATCAGAACGAAGACCACGTCGTGCGGGCCGTATCGATGGGCGAGGCCGAGCAGCCATGTCCGGAGCAACTCCGACTTTCCTGCTCCCGTCGTCCCGGCCACCAACGCATGTGGTCCGTCGGCGACGAGGTCCACGTCGAACCGGCCGTCTGCCGCCAGCCCGAGTGGGGTGGAGAGAGCGCCCGATGCATCAGCGGCCGCCCACCGTTCGCTGATCAGGGCAGGCGTCCGCGGGACGCCGAAGATCTCCGCCGCCTCCACGGAAGACGGCACCCCACCGGCACCCAAGGGCTGTTCCGGATCCTCCCACCGCGCCATGGAGCGAGCGACGCTGGCGGCGGTGGACATCGACATCGCATCGACGATGCCGTTCTCGATGCCGGTCGCCGCGGCAGGCCGACGAACCTCCATCCGCCCATCGGGCGTCTGCAGATCGACGACGGTGGCGACGGATGCGGGCAGCTGCGCCTCGTTGGGAGCAACAACGAGCCCGAGCACGCCGCGCCCGGTCGATGCAAGGAGTGTTCGCAGCGTGCTGGCGCGTTCGTGCACGAGCGAGATCTCGTCCACGACGAACAGCCAGTGGTGGTCGGCGCCCTCCTCGAGACCATCTTCGAGCGCTGCGGCGAGCGGCACGGCAACGTCCGGCGTCAGGACGCGGACGGCGTCACCGAAATCGCGAACGTGCGGAAGCCAGCGGGCCCAACGCCACGAGTCGAGGCGAGCTTGGTCGGCGACGATCACGACCGAGAGGTCGGCGGGACCGTGATGAACGCACAGCTGTGCAATGACACTGCGCAGGACGCCGTCTGCGAGCTCCGCATCACCAATCACACCGAGCGGGCCATCCCGCAGGTCGGCGAGAAGTCGAGCGCCGTCGAGCGCAGCATGTTCGTCGAGAAGCTCTTGACATTCCGGTGCGAACTCGGACGAGCGGCCGACCGTCTCGATCGGCGGGGACCACGCGGCACGGCCAACACCCAGGCCGACCGTGAACGCGTCCGCATGCGTCGGACGACGTTCCCACAGACGCACGGACGGCAAGCCCGCACGTCGGTGCACCTCCGCAAGATGTGGTGCGATCGAGCGACGACGGGCACGTTCCTGTTCGTCCGCAGCGTGGAGCTCGCCGGCGAGGCGCTCCAGCCCGTCAGCGAAGGATTCCTGATCCTTCTCTCGTTCTGCGGCGACCCGGCGCCGGTTGGTCAGCCAACCGCTGAGCAACATCACGGGGGAGAGCACGGCGAACAGTGCGTACCGCCAGCTGCCGAGCACCAGCACCATCACGATGCCGAAGAGGATTGGCGCAACGAGTGCGATCGGCGAGAAGAAGGGATTCGCCCGCTCCGGGCGGGCATCCGGAACGACGATTGCGCTCGGGCCGACCGGACCCGTCTCCCGCGGCGGGCGATTGAGCAGTACCCGGCCGTTGTCGTCTGCGTGGATGGGATCGACGCCAACGGGACGGTCGCCGTCGGCGGGCGCCCCCAACCGAAGGTCGATCGATCCGACTCGGACCGTCACGGGAAGCGCAAGCTCCGTGACCCCGTCGACCGGAACCTCCGCGGGGTCGCCATCGCGTCGCACCCAGGTGCCGTTTCGAGACTCGAGATCCTCGATGGTCAGCCGGTCGGCGTCCAGGCGGATGACGGCGTGCCGGGACGAAACGGTCGGGTTGTCGAGCAAGATGTCGCTCTCGCGGTCACGGCCGAGGACGATCACGTCGGTACCCGACAGCGACCGGAGCTGGCCGGCATCGGGCCCGGCCACCGCAGCGACCTCGACGGCCGCTGTCCCCCATGCGGTTTCGTCGCCATGGTCGATGATCGAGCCGTGCATCACGGGCGACTCCGACAGCGGGGTCGTCCGCTCCACCATCTGCCCGTCGACACGGATCGTGTGGCCCTCGGGGATCTGCAATGCGTCGGCGAGCTCACCGACCGTGCCGTGGGCGCGACCGTTTGCGACCGCGACCTGTCCCCCGATTCCCGCTCGCCTCGCCTCGACCCACATCACAACAGACAGAGAGTACGTGGTCACTCCTGGTGGGGAAAGCTCGAAATTTGACCACATGCCCACTTGGGGTGGGTGGGGCCAGCCCCACCCTCGTTCCTCCCGAGGCCTCCATTGTCCCCGTCGTCTTCGATCCGCACGCTGAAGGAAACGGCGAAAGGCACGGACATGCTCGCAACGATTCATCTGACCGACGGGTCGGCCACCGACTTCTGGAAGTCCACGGCACCCGAGCCGGGCGAGACCCCCGGCCTGATCAGCGCACAGAAGCTCACCGCTGCGCCGTTCACCGGCAAGACCGTCGGCATACCCGATCTCGGCCGCAACGGTTTCCTCGGGTTCTGGGAGAGTGACGAGGCGATCAGCGCCCACCTCGCCCGACCCGAATCGGCCCCCCTCCGTGCGGGCTGGCACGTTCGATGCGTGCCCGTCCGTGCGTTGGGCCGCTGGCCCGGGCTGCCCAACGACATCGAACGCAGCGCCGAGGTGACCTGGAACGGCCCCACCGTCGGGCTGAGCATCGGTCCGGTGCGCGCCACCAAAGCCGTCGGCTTCAATCGGCTCAACACGCAGGTCGAACGCCAGCTGCTGACCTCACCCGGCGTGCTGTGGGCATCCGGCATGTTCTGCCCACCGAACATGTTGTGCAGCCTCTCCTTCTGGGAGACTGCAACCCACCTCGAAGCGTTCGCCCGCAAGGGCGCCCACGCGGAGGCCATGCAGCGGAGCCTGGATCCGGACTTCGACCCGACACTCCCGAACGGCACGAAGTACTTCGGCACCGATCTCGCCTTCGCCCGGTTCCGCCCCTACCTCACCGCAGGGTCCCTCGACGGAGACAACCCGATTCCCGAGAACCTCTTCGGCGAACTCGTCAACGACTGAGGCCGACCACCGTCTCGATGTGGTTCGTGTCCGGGAAGGCATCGACCACTTCGACGGAGTCGACCGTGTACCCGGCCGCTGCCAGGAGGCCGACATCGCGGCCGAGCGACCCGGTGTCGCAACTGACCAGCACGAACCGGTCGGACCGACAGGCGTCGAGCGTGGCCACACCCTCGGCGCCCAACCCGGAGCGAGCCGGATCGGCGATCACGAGGTCGGCGACCACCGGATCCCACTGTTCGACCGGCAGGCCGACGACGGTCACGTGATCATCGAGGTTGTCCCGGGCGTCGTCGGCCGAGCTTCCCTCACGTTCGATGGCCGTGACCGAGTGCGCTGAGGTTGCGACGGTTCCGGCGAAGAGACCGACCCCGCA
>CALBVR010000089.1 GCA_937969565.1 uncultured Acidimicrobiales bacterium
ACGACAACGCGGTCCGGCTCTCCCCCGTCGCCGATTGAGCGGCCCGTCCGCCTCAAAACGCGTCGACTTCGGCCGATCGGCATCCCAATGGCCACATCCAATCCGCTGGCGGAGCTGTTGGCTGGTGACGCACTGGCGCACTGGTCGGCCATGCTGCATGCATTGCCGATCCCGGCCGCGATCGTCGATGCCCAGGGCAAGGTCGTCGAGGCCAACCGTTGGCTCGAGACGGAACCCGGAGATCGGCTGATCGCGCCAAGCGCCGAACGCGTGGCCCCGGGACTGGCGTTCGGCGCAGACTCCGACACCCGCTGGAGGGTGCGCCCACTGGATCAGGACGCAGTGGTGCTCCTGGCCACCGGTGAGCGTGAAGACGCCGGAGACCATCTGCTCAGAAAGTTCTTCTCGTCAGGTGACAGCCTGTTCGTCGTCTACGACCAGTTCGGACGGGTCATCGAGTCGAACGCTGCGTGGGAGAACCTCCTGGGCTACAGACGCGATGAGGTGTTCGGGCTCGATTCGTGGACGCTGCTGCCTCCCAGCGACACCGAGACCCGACCGCAAGTCGAGGCGGATCTTCGCGCACACGGTCGAAGCGAGCCCGAGTTCATGATGCGACGCAAGGACGGGTCCTATCGCGTCGTGCGCTGGGCGCTCCACTTCGACACCACCGTCGGACGGTGTTTCGGGATCGGACGGGACGTCACTGAGGAAGGTCGGGCCAACGCCGAACTCGAGCGTCGGGCCTACACGGACGAACACACCGGACTCGCCAACCGAGCCCGGTTCCTTCAGGAGCTCGACGTCTGGATCGACGGAGACAACACTCCCGCGGTCATGTTCTGCGACCTCGATCACTTCAAGGTCATCAACGACTCGCTCGGGCACCAGGCCGGGGACGAGTTGCTCGCCCGTCTCGGACGACGACTGGACCACCTGGCCGTGACCCGGGACTCGATGGTGGCGCGGCTGGGCGGCGACGAGTTCGTCGTCCTCCTCGGACACGCCGACGTCGATCGAGCGGTGGCAGCCGCAAAGGAAACGCTCGACGCAATGACGGTGCCGTTCGACATCGCCGGCCGCGCAATTCACGTCTCGATGAGCATCGGCATCGCCGTGGCCACCGAGGCTGGCCGGTCCACGGGCTCTGCGCTCCTGGGCGAGGCCGACACGGCTGCCTACGAGGCGAAGGCGCTGGGTCGAGGAGGTTGGGTCGTCTTCGACGAGGAACTCCGTGCCGCCGTGGACCGCCGGTTCAATGTGGAAGCCGGCCTCCGGCACGCACTCAGTCACGACGGGTTCGAGGTCCACTACCAGCCGGTCGTGCACCTCGAGGACGAGTCGATCGTCGGCGTTGAAGCCCTCCTGCGTTGGCGCTCACCCGACGGAGCACTCCTCGGACCAGGTGGGTTCCTCGATGTGGCGGAAGAGGTGGGACTGCTTCCGGAAATCGGTCGCCTCGTTCTCGCTGACGCCACCGATCTCGGTGCGCGACTGGCCGAAGCCGGGTTGAACATCGATGTCTCGGTCAACGTGACCGCCCAGGACCTGCTCGAGCCGACCTTCGCCCGACGAGCCTTGAACATGCTCGAATCGGCCGGCATGCGACCCGACCGGATGTTGGTCGAGATCACCGAGTTGGCCGTGCTGTCAACCACCGCCGCGGTTCCCGTTCTCGAGGAACTGCGGGCGGCCGGGGTCCGCATCGGGCTCGACGACTTCGGCACCGGCTTCAGTGCGTTGGCCCACTTGCGAGAGCTGCCCATCGACGTCGTCAAGGTGGATCGATCGTTTGTGGCTGAACTCGACACCGATCCGGTCACCCGATCGGTGACCGAGGCGCTCCTGGGCCTGTGCGACGCCCTCGATCTCGATGTGATCGTCGAGGGAGTCGAGACCAACTCACATGCGCAGGCGGTTCGAGAACTCGGTGGGCGCGCGGCACAGGGATTCCTGTTCCATCGGCCGATGTCCCGCCCCGCGCTCGAGGCACTGCTCGGACTCGATCAGCAGCAACAACGAGCCGCCTGAGCTGCTCGACCGGCACCTCGGCGCCGCGCTGCGGCAGACTGCACCCCGTGAGCGATCGCAGCGCCGAACTCCGTTCCCAGCTGATGCTGGAACCCGGCGACCTCCTGGCGCTCGCGTTCGACCGCGAGGCAGGCGTGGCGGTCGCGTCGCGGACTGCGTGCCTCGACCTGAGCGGCGACCCGGTTTCGGTCGTACACGAGGTCGAGCAGGAACTGCGTCCGCGGTGGGTGTGGTGGGATCGCTCGACGGCCGACCGCTTGGCCGCCGCAGGCCTCGTGGTGGACCGGTGTTGGGACATTCTCATCGCGCATCGGCTCCAGGTCGGCGGTTGGTCCACGTCGATTGCCGAGGTCTGGGCGCATCTCCACGGACTCGACCCGCAAACCGTTCCCCAGATGGGGCAGATGGACCTCCTGGCCACAGCAGACGAAGGTCACGACGTGGACCAACCGAGCCGCCCAGATGGCCATCTCCGGCCTGAGTGGATCGCAGGCGCATGGAGTGAATCACCGGTTCGGCGGATGCGCTGGGCGTCGCTGACACTCGAGAGCGCCTCCAGCCAGATCGCACAACTCGAAGCCAAGGATTCATCGGGACGCCTCCGTTCCACGGCCCGCTCCGAATCTGCAGCCGAGCTTCTGTGTGCGGAGCTCGAACGCGACGGGCTGCCAATCGATGAGACCGAGGCGGTACGGATCATCGGCGACGCCAGCGGGCCACGTCCCCGGACATACGCAGAGGAGGACGCCGCCCGGGCTCGACGCGATCACGAGGTGCTGCAATTGCTCGATCCCCCTCAGGACGTGAACCTTCGCAATCCGGCGGACGTGAAGGCCATGCTGCGACGGTCCGGATTGGACCTGCCGGACACCCGGGCGTGGCGACTCGAACAGCTTCGGGGCACCGATCCGCTCATCGATGCGCTGCTGAAGTGGCGGAAGGACGAGCGAATCGCCACCACGTACGGCTGGGGCTGGCTCGATGAGAACGTGGCGGGTGGCCGACTCCGAGGATCGTGGACGAGCGCCGACGGTGCCGCCGGGCGAATGACGGCATCCGCGGGGCTCCACAACCTGCCGGCTCCGATGCGGCCGGCGGTTGCCGCTGAACCCGGCCATCGGTTCGTCCGGGCCGACCTCGGCCAGATCGAACCACGGGTGCTCGCCGCCGTCTCGGGTGACCCTGCCCTCATTGAGGCGACACGCGAGGCCGATCTTTATCGGCCGGTTGCGCATCGTCTCGGCGTGTCCCGGGAGATCGCGAAGGTGGCCGTGCTCGGAGCGATGTACGGAGCCACGACCGGTGAGTCGGCGGGCGCGTTGCAGGGATTGCAGCGCAGCTATCCGACGGCGATGCAGCTGCTCGAACATGCAGCCGAGCGGGGCCGGCTCGGCGAGGACGTCTTCACCATCGGTGGCCGTCGGGTTCGGATGGGCGGCGGCGCGTCGCCGGACGGCGACATCGAACGAGCCCGGTCGGCGGCCGCGAGCCGCGGCCGGTATGCACGCAACGCGCTGATCCAGGGCGCCGCAGCCGAATTCTTCAAGGTGTGGGCGGTCCTCGTTCGGCGACGGCTCCGACCGTTCGGAGCCACCGTCGTCTTGTGTCTCCACGACGAATTGTTGGTGCAGGTCCCAGAAGCCGCCGGGCAAGAAGCCGCTGACGCCATGGTCCACGCCATCGGCGAAGCCGCCCATCATTGGTCTCCCCAACCGGACGTTCGATTCGTTGCCGACGTGAGCATCATCCGTCGTTGGTCTGAGGCAAAGGCCTGATGCCCGGCTCCGAGGCCGGCTGGAGCCAAGCACTACGCTCACCGCGATGAAGTCGCCACCACCCCTCGCGCATCTCGACGACATCGTCAGCAGCGGCATGTGTATCGGCTGCGGCCTGTGCGAAAGCCTCGCCGGCACGGACCATGTCCGGATGCGGATGACGCCCGAGGGCAGGCTCCGCCCGCAGACACTGCAGCAGTTGTCGGAGGCGACGCTGGGCGCGATCGATCGCACCTGTCCGGGTTCGGTGGCCAGCGGCCTCCCAGCCGAGCTGCACTCGCCGGACGTCGTCGTCGACGACGTTTGGGGGCCCTATCACGATGTCGTCCGGGCCTACGCGGCCGATTCGGACATTCGTTTTCGAGGTTCGACCGGCGGGGTTCTCACCGCTCTGGCCCTGCATCTCCTCGAGTCAGGAAGTGTTGCGTTCATCGCCCATGTCTCGGCCGATCCAGCGCAGCCGATGCGGTCCGTCGCCCACGTCAGCGAGTCTCGTGGGGACGTCCTTGCCGCCGCCGGGTCGAGGTACGGGCCAGCGGCGCCGCTCACGCACATCTCGTCGCTGCTCGACCGGGGACAGCCCTTCGCGTTCGTCGGTAAGCCGTGTGACGTCACTGCGCTGCGCAACCTCGCCACCGTGGACGGCCGGGTCGATCGGTTCTGCCGCTACATGCTGACCCTGGTGTGCGGTGGCGCCTCCGAACTCGGCAAGTCGACCGATGTTCTCGACTCCCTTGGTATCGCTGAGGAGGAACTGAGCGTCTTTCGGTATCGGGGCTACGGCAACCCTGGGAAGACTCGGATCGAAACGCGGGACGGCCGGGCCGAAGAGCTTGCGTACAACGACATGTGGGCCGACGAGAACACCTGGCGCATCCAATATCGCTGCAAGGTCTGCCCAGATGCAATCGGTGAGGCGGCCGACCTCGCAGCGTCGGACCTCTGGCCCGGCGGCGGGCCGACGGGCGAAGACGCCGGCTTCAACGGCGTGATCACCCGCACGGGCGCCGGATCGCGTCTGCTTGCTGAAGCTGCGGCCGCGGGAGCGCTCACGGTCGATCAGCAGCTCACGCCCCGATCGCTCGACGAGGCACAGCCGCACCAGGTTCGGAAGAAGCGGGCCGTCGCTTCACGCCTCGACGCCCTCCGCGATGCCGGTCGCCGTGTGCCACAGGTGACCGGCCTGCGAATTCGCACGCTCGCCGAAACGCGATCCGAACGAGAGCGTGCGGAAGAGTACGCTGCCACCGCATCGCGGATCGCCGATGGACAGTTCTGGGAACCTTCATCCTGACCGAGCGCGGAGTGGCAAGATGGCGGCCATGATCGACCGCTACAGCACAGACTTTCCGGCCCTCACCTTCACCAACCCCGCCGACGGGGTGCTGCAGATCACCCTGGAAGGTCCGGGTATGAACGCCGTCGGGCCGGACAAACACCGCCAACTCGCCGACGTCTGGTTGACCATCGATCGCGACCCCGAGGTGCGCGTGGCGCTGCTCACCGGAGCGGGCCGAGGGTTCAGCGCCGGCGGCAGCTTCGATCTGATCGATGGAATGATGCAGGACTACGAGACACATCTCTCGGTTCTTCGCGAGGCACGGGATCTCGTGATGAACATCATCAACTGTTCGAAGCCGGTCGTGTCCGCAATGTGGGGACCCGCCGTCGGCGCCGGTCTCGTGGCTGGGCTATTGGCCGACGTCTCGGTCGTCGGCACCAACGCTCGCATCATCGACGGACACACGCGGCTGGGTGTCGCCGCAGGAGATCATGCGGCGATCTGTTGGCCGATGCTATGCGGAATGGCCAAGGCGAAGTACTACCTGCTCACGTGTCGGGATCTGTCCGGAGCGGAAGCCGAACGCATCGGGCTGGTCTCCCTGTGCATCGACGACACCGACGGGTCCGAGCCCGTGGTCGCCGAGGCGCTTGCGGTGGCGACGGAGCTCGCCGACGGAGCGCAGCAGGCCATCCGGTGGACGAAGCGCACGCTCAACCACGCATACCGCATGTTCGAACCGGCCTTCGATGCGTCCCTCGCCTACGAGTTCCTCGGGTTCATGGGTCCAGATGCTGCGGAGGGGCTCGCCAGCCACCGCGAGAAGCGGCCAGCCGACTTCCGGGGCGGACCGGTCGGCGACTGAGGCGAACCGACCGGGAACGGCTTTCGCAGACGGTGGGCGCGCCGTACGCTGCGTGGTCATGACTGTGATGGAACCCGTCAAGCTGTCGTTCCAGACCGATGTGGGCTTCGGCCAGCGTGCACGGATCGGCGTGGTCGTTCTCGAGACCGACCACACGCTCGAGGCGGAGATTCGCCAGCTCGAGGTCCCGGGCGTGGCCTGGTACCACTCCCGAATTCCCATGGAACCCGAGGTGACGCCAACGACCCTCACCGACATGGAACAGCGGCTTCCGGTCGCAGCAGGGCTGCTGCCCAACGAGTTCGGCTTCTCCGCAATCGGCTTCGGTTGCACGTCGGCGGCAACGCTGATCGGCGAAGACGGCGTCGAGCAGGCATTGCACTCGGCCCATCCGGGGCTCGCCGCCAGCAACCCGATCTCCGCCGCTCGGGCGGCATTCAGCGCGCTCGGGGCGAGCCGGATCGCCGTGGTCACGCCGTACACGGCAGACGTCACCGCGCCGATCATCCGCTTCTTCATCGATGGCGGCCTGGAGATCACGGCGGTCGGCTCGTTCCTCGAGTCCAGCGATCATGTCGTCGCCAAGATCTCGGAGGCGTCGGTGGCCGATGGCGTCCGTGCGATGGCAGCTCAGGCTGACTGCGACGCCGTGTTCGTTTCCTGCACGAGCCTTCGCGCCTTTGGAATCATCGAGTCGCTCGAGGCCGAACTCGGCGTGCCCGTGGTCTCGAGCAACTCTGCGTTCACCTGGCACCTGCTCCGCCTGGCCGGAGTGGAGGATCAGCTCCCCGGCCTGGGGACGCTCATGCGGACGGCGCTGCCTTCCTGACTGCGGTCACGATCCGATCGAGTCCGGTCGCGAGCACCGAAGCCGGGCACGCCACGTTGAGCCGAACGTGTCCGTCCGCATCGGCCACGAACATGTCGCCACCTTCGAGGAGCACACCGGCATGCTCGCCAAACCAGCGCGTCAGGTTCGTGTCCGGCGCGAAATAGGCGCCCAGATCGACCCAGGCGAGGTACGTCGTGTCGGGGATCGCGAAGATCGCTTCCGGCAGCTCCGCGGCCAAAGCGTCCCGTACGATCTCGAAGTTCCGGTCGAGCGTGGAGCTGAGCTCCATCCACCAGGGGTCGCCGTGTTCGAGCACCCCGATGACACCGGCCAGACTCACCGGGTTGATCACCGGTGACGTTCGGTCTTCCCAGCGTTCCCGCTTCACCGGATCGGCGATCAACAGGTGGGAGAGGCCGAGACCGGCGAGGTTGAACGTCTTGCTGGTGGACATGCACGTGATGAGTCGTTCCGACTCCGGGAACAGCTTCGCCAACGGCGTGTGAGTGAGCCCGACCCGGAGAAGATCGCAATGGATCTCATCGGACACGACGAGCACATCGTGCTCCTCCGCCAACGCCATGACGAGCCGGAGCTCCTCCTCCGTGAACGCTCGACCAGACGGATTGTGGGGATGGCAGAGAAAGAACATCGAGATGCTCGGGTCTGCCATCTTCCTCGTCAGATCGTCGACGTCGAGGTCATGACCACCGGCGCCGTCGGGGACCAGCGCGGAGGTGACGAGCTCGCGGCTGTGGTGTTCGGGCGCCGCTCGGAAGAAGCCGTAGGACGGCGTGAGGGTGAGCACCCGCTCGCCCGGTGCGACAAAGCAGTCGACCAGGTCGAAGAGGGCCGGAACCACGCCGGCGGACGTGAGGAAGTGATCAGGGTCTGGCGTCCACCCGTAACGCCGCTCGGCCCACCGCCCGAACGCATCGGCGTAGGAACCATCGAAGTGGGCGGAGTAGCCGAAGATCGGATGCTGCAGCCGCTCGTGCATGGCCGCGATCGCCGCGGGAGCGCTCGCGAAGGCCATGTCGGCCACCCACATCGAGATGAGCGCATCGTCCTCGTACGGGAACGGGGGCGGATCGCCATCGAAGAGATAGTCGTGGAAGCCGAGCTTGGCGACGGCGTTGGTTCCCGCCCGATCGATCACCTGATCGAAGTCGTGGGTCATGTGTGCTCCCCGGTAGAACGGCCGTGCCCGACCGACGGTTCGGATCGTACCTCAGGGGATCCCGGTGCCCGTCCGTTGCCGTTTGCCGGTGGACCCGAGCAGCCCCGTAGCCTTCGGGGCATGTTGCATCGCGTTCGTTCCTCCGCCACCAGAGCCGCACGATCGGCACTCGGCTTCGGGGCACAACGCGTTGCTTCCAACGAGTGGCTGACGAGCGTCGTCTACGACCTGATGAACGAGACGAACTTCACCGGCCTGTCGGAGCACGAGGAGATGCTCAGCGACCGGGTTCGGGTGGACGCCTACCATCGCGGGATCCACGCCAACATCCATCCGGGTGATGTGGTCGTCGACCTTGGCACCGGCTCTGGCCTGCTGGCATGCATGGCCAGCCGAGCCGGCGCGTCGAAGGTGTACGCCATCGAGCACGGAGAAATCATCGACCTTGCGAGGGAGATTGCCGCGCACAACGGCTGCGACAACATCGAGTTCGTCCGGACGAACAGTCGCGAATTCACCCCACCGGAACCCGTCGACGTCATCCTGCACGAGCAGATGGGTGACGAGCTGTTCAACGAGAACATGGTGGAGAATGTGCTTGACCTGCGGGATCGGGCGCTTCGCCCCGGAGGACGAGTGCTTCCGTCCGCCTTCCGTCTGTTCGTCGAACCGGTCACGTTCGCCCCCGAACACCGGGTTCGTCGACTTTGGAACATCGATCTTCCCGATGCGCTCGATCTGTCGGCGACGGAGCATTCCGTGACGGCCGCCAGATTCGACAATGGACGAATGGACCAGGTCTGGGCCCGCCCGGGCTCGGTCGCAGCGACGCTCCAGCCACCCACACCGGTCCTCGAGTTCACCTTGGATCAGCTTCCGTCCATCGACGCGCTCGCCGTGGATCATGTCATCGACCGAACCGCCAGCACGGACGCGGTCGTGGACGGCCTCTGCGTATGGTTCGACACCGCCTTTGATGACCAGGTCTGGATGACGACGTCTCCCCTGGCACCGCCGACCAGCTGGGGCAACCGGGTGTTCCGCGTCGACGCCGACATCCGGTCGGGCGAACGCCGCCGTTGGCATCTGCACCTCGGCAACTTCGTCGACCCGGCAACCTGGAGCGTCGAGCCGCTCTGAGCGCGGGAGCAACACTTCAGCGCCACAGCCAATCCCACTACCATTCGGACATGGCTCGACCCATCCCCGATCACGTCCGAGATTCGATCCGCAGCACCAAGACGGCGCTCCGCAGCACGTGCGATCTCGAGGCTCGCTTCGCCCAGATTCGAGCGCGTATGGAAGACGAGTCGACCACGATCCGCCGGGTCACCGATGGGGGCGGTTCCGTGATTCCCGAGGTGCCGTTCGAGCAGATCGAGCGCAACGCCGTCGGCCTCGAGACGATCGCGGAGATCCGCCGACGGGGCTGTGTCGTCATCCGAGGGGTGTTCCCCCGAGACACCGCCGAGCGATGGAACCGCGAACTCGGCGAGTACCTGGCCACGAACGACTATCACGACAGGTTGAACGCCGGTGTGGCCGACGATTTCTTCGACAGCGTGAGCTTCGGCAACCCGCAGATCTTCGACATCTACTGGTCGCTCCCCCAGGTGCTGGCTCGCCAGGCGGAGTCCATGGCACAGACCAAACGCTTTCTGAACGGACTCTGGGACGTCGATGCACCCGCCGGTCCCGAGTTCGACCCATCACATGACTACGTCTATGCCGATCGCATACGTCGTCGTGATCCCGGCGACGCGACCCTGGGTCTCGCTCCGCACATCGACACCGGATCGTTCGAACGTTGGGTGGACCCGGCCTTCCGAGCCGTCTACGCGAACCTCTTTACCGACGATTGGACGAGCTACGACCCGTGGCGCGCCGCGCATCGCACGCAGACTCGAGAGTTCGAGTCCGCCACCGTGTGCTCCGCCTTTCGAACCTTTCAGGGATGGACAGCGCTGACGACCCAGGGCCCGCACACCGGGACGCTGCGACTCCTCCCCCTCGTGGACGGCATCGCCCACGTGCTGCTGCGCTCATTGCAACCCGACGTACCGGATGACGAACTGCTCCTGGCTGAGCCCGGACGGGTGTTGGGCGCCGACGACGCCAGCCATCCCGAACTGATGCATGGCATGGTGAGCATTCCCGAGGTCGAACCCGGCGACACGGTCTGGTGGCATCCGGACGTGATCCACGGAGTCGAAGACGAGCATCAGGGCGCGGAGCAGGCAAACGTGATGTACATCGCGGCCACGCCCCGATGCCCGAAGAACCTCATGTACGCCCGGCAGCAGGCCGCCCACTTCCTCGATGGCCGAAGCTCACCGGATTTCAAGCCTCGCGACTTCGAGGTCGCATTCGCCGGTCGGGCGACCGTCGACGATCTCACGGAGCTTGGGCGAGCGCAGATGGCACTCTGACCGCCATCCACGCGGCCTGTGCTGCTCAATGTGCGGCGGCGTGGTCCTCGTGGTCGCTCCCATGGAATCGCGAGACGACGGCAACGACCAGCGCGCCGACAACGAGCCCGACCACCGCAGACAGGGCCGTGTTCACGAGCCAGGCCAGGAGCCCTCCGACACCGGAAACGCCATGAACGGATTCCTCGAGGTCGTGGACGATGTCGTACGGCAGGTCCCACCCGAGTTCGTGCGCTCCGACGATCAGGATGTGTCCGCCCACCCACAACATCGCGGCCGTCCCGATGACCGACAGGAAGGTCAGAAGCTTCGGCATTCCGGCCACCATCGCCTTGCCGAGCCGCTGGGACGACTCGGAGTCCCGCTCCGCGAGCGACAGTCCGATGTCGTCCATCTTCACGATCAGCGCCACGACGCCGTACACGATCAGCGTGATGAACAGGGCCACGACGACGAGGATGATCGCACGCTGCACGAAGCTCTCGTCGATGACTTCTTTTAGGGAGATCACCATGATCTCCGCGGAGAGGATGAAGTCCGTTCGGACAGCGGACGCGACGGTTGCTTCCTCGGCTTCCGGACCCTTGATCGCCGCGGGGACGTCGTGGTCGTGATCGTCCCCCTTGAGCTTGTGGTAGATCTTCTCGGCGCCCTCGAAACACAGGTAGGTACCGCCCGCCATCAGGATGATCTCGACCAGCAACGGGGCGATGGCGCTCAGGAGCAGCGCGGCCGGCGTGATGAAGAAGAGCTTGTTCTTGAGCGAGCCGGTCGCAATGCGCTTGATGATCGGCAGCTCACGGTCTGCAGCCAGGCCCTGCACATACGCCGGCGTCACTGCCGTGTCGTCCACCACGACGCCCGCCGCCTTGGCACTCGCCCGACCGGCAGCCGCACCAACGTCGTCGATGGAAGCAGCGGCGAGCTTCGCGAGCGCCGCCACATCGTCGAGCAATCCGACCAGTCCACCAGCCATTGGGTTCCTTCACTGCAGATGAGCAGAGCTGACGATACTTGCGCAGCCGACGCCGCGGGCCGATCGGGCACGGGCTGGCTTGTGCTGCGATAGTGCGTCATGGCGCAACCGAACCTCCTCTTCATCCAGGTCGACCAGATGAACGCTTCGTTCCTGGGCGCGTACGGGAACACGATTGCCGACACCCCGCACCTCGATGCGCTTGCGGAGCGGTCGGTCGTTTTCGACGCTGCGTACACCAACTTTCCATTGTGTGCACCGTCCCGGTTCTCGATGATGTCCGGCCGCCTGGCCTCGGAAATCGGGGCCTACGACAACGGAGCAGAGTTTCCGAGCTCGATTCCCACGTTTGCCCACTACCTCGACGCGGCCGGCTATCACACGGCGCTGGTCGGCAAGATGCACTTCGTCGGCGCGGACCAGCTGCACGGCTTCCACGAGCGGCTCACCACGGACATCTATCCGAGCAGCTTCTCGTGGACCGGCGATTGGAACGAGGCCACCGAGGCGCACAGCAACGACGCTCGATCATTCACGCTCGCCGGGCCGTGCACGCGAAATGTGCAGATGGACTACGACGAGGAGGTTGCGCATCGTGCCCGCCGCAAGCTCTTCGACCTGGCACGCAACGTTGGAGTCGATGAGGGAACACCCTGGCATCTGACCGTGTCGTTCACGCATCCGCACGACCCGTATCAGAGTCCCCACTCCCACTTCGACCGCTATTCGGCCGACGACATCGACATGCCGGCGGTTCCGCTCATCGAAGACGACGACCCGTACAGCCAACGTCTGCGTCGACAGTACGGGCTCGAGTCCTTCCAGCCTTCGCCTGCTCAGGTTCGCCGTGCCCGCCACGGCTACTACGGAGCGGTCAGCTACGCGGACGATCTCGTCGGGGGTGTGCTCCAGGCGCTGACCGAGTCAGGCATGGCCGAGAACACCGTTGTCGTCTTCACCACCGATCATGGCGACATGCTTGGGGAGCGCGGTCTCTGGTACAAGCGGTCCTTCTTCGAGGGATCGTCCCGGATCCCGTTGATCATCAGCTGGCCGGAACGGTTCGCACCTGCACGCGTCTCCGCGAACGTGTCCCTCGTCGACCTCCTGCCGACGTTCCTGGATCTGGCAACGTCAGGCGACGGCCGCGTCGAGCCCGTCGATCCCCTCGCCGGCCGTTCACTGGTGCCGGTACTCGATGGTGGTCCGGTGCCGGCGACAGATGATGTCGTGTTCGGCGAGAACCTCTCGGAGGGAGCGACGGCTCCAATTCTCATGGCGAAACGAGGTGAGTGGAAGTACGTGTGGAGCGGCTGCGATCCGGCGCAGTTGTTCAACCTCGTCGACGACCCGCTCGAGCTGAGCAACCTCGCGGGTGCGGCCGAGCATGCAGACCTCCAAGCCGAGCTCGACGACCTGCTCCACCGTCGTTGGGATGTGGAGGAGCTGACGCATCGGGTCCTCGAGAGCCAGCGCCGACGGGCATTCCTCCGCTCGCTCCATGCGAACGGCGGCGCTCCGGATTGGCGCCACGTGCCCGCCGATCAGGCGACGGTGCATGTCCTCCCAGAGGGCGTGCGGTACAACGACTGGGTCTACGACAACGTGCTGTGACGGGCCTCCGCCTTGCGCCCTGACTCGCTCAGCGCCGGAACTCGACCAGCACGTCGCCGAGCCATTCGATGGTGCTCCTCGTGATCGGGTCGACAACGAGCTGAACGTGTCTCGCTCCGGCCGCCTCAAACCCACGAAGCTGGTCGGCGAGCTCCTCGGCTGTGCCCATCAACGGTTGCACCTCGACCTCGCTGTGGTCCCCCATCTGGCGGCCGGCGCCACCGTCGAGCCGCACATGCACGGCAGCGGTCGCCTCCACCTCCCCGGGCCGACGACCCGCTGCTTCGGCGAGCTCATCGACCCGCACCTTCACCTCGGCGAACCCGTCGGCGGAGTTGCCGTATTGATCCCACCACATGTTCCATGCGTCCACATACGGCAGCGTGATGCCGAGCATCCGAGGACCGATCGAACCCACCATGAGGCGCGGACCGCGCGCGCCGGGCGAGCGGGGGTGCAGCACGCATCGGTCGGCCGTGTAGAACTCGCCGTGGAAGTCGATCTCGCCTTCGGCCAGCAGCGACCGGATGATCGTGAAGGCTTCTTCGAACCGGCTCACTCGACGGTCATAGGGAAAGCCGAAGGCGTCGTACTCGCGTCGATTCCAGCCGGCGCCCAGGCCGACGATGAGCCGTCCTTCTGCGACGGCGTCGACGGTTGCGGCCTGCTTCGCCAACATCGCCGGGGCATGAAAACTCGTCGACGCGACCAGCGGACCGAGCTCGATCGTCGAGGTGGACGCGGCGAGGGCTGAAAGCGTGGTCCAGGCCTCCCACGGCCCACGAGCGCCGACGGGAAGGTCGTAAATCAGATGATCGCCATACCAGACCGAATCGAACCCGACGGATTCTGCCGTTTGCGCCATGGCGATGAGCTCAGGGAAGGGCACTTCCCACTCCACCTCGGGGAGTTGGACTCCGATCTTCATCCGATCGGCTGCTGGTACTGGCTGGCTCATGGCCGGGCTCCATTCACGTGGGCGATGATGCGGTCGCATCCGATGTCGAATTCGGCGTCCCCGCGTGTGAGCGAGATCCGAATCCAGTGTTCGAGCGACGCTCCGAACGAGGATCCGGGCATCACGGCGACGCCGACCTGATCCAGGAGCTCGTTTGCAAACTGCAGGCCCGTGTGCCCGGTCGAGGAAACGTCGACCAATGCGAACATCCCAGCGCTCGGCAGCTGAACCCGGAGGTCGGTCGCCTCGTGCAGTCGCTCGGACAGACGAACCGCACGTCCGGCGAAGCGTGCGGCCATGCCCTCGGCAACCGGCGATGGAGTCGAGATCGCGAGTGCGGTCGCGTCGGCGATGAACGGCTGGTTGCCGAAGAGGACGGCCTCGCACAACGGAAGCAGGCGGCGGCAGAATTCGGCGGATCCCACGCACCAGCCGCTTCGTAGCCCGGGAGCGGCATGCGACTTCGAAATGGAGTTCACCACGACGACGCGTTTCTCGAGCCGCTGGTCCGACAGCGGAGAGACGAAGGGCGTGCCGCCATGAATCATGTCTTCGTAGACCTCGTCCGAGACGATCCAGAGGTCGTGGCGATCGGCGACCTCGCCGATGGCGCCAACGTCGTCTGCCGTGAGCACAGCCCCGGTCGGGTTGTGCGGGGTATTGACCAGAACGGCGGAGGTCGCCGGGGTGACGGCGGCCGCGATGTCCGCCGCCTGAAGACGGAACCCGTGCTCGGCATGGAGCGGAACGGGCACGGCGGTCGCGCCCGCGGCGGCAATGACCGAGCCGTAGGTTGCGTACATCGGGTCGCCGACGATCACCTCGTCGCCGGGCCCGGCGATGCCTCGCATCACCGTGTAGAGCGCGGTTTGGGTTCCGGGGAAGCAGATGAACCGGTCGGCCTCGATCTCCCGTCCGAGACGCGAGGAGTAGCGCTCCGCCAACGCGTTGCGCAGCGCCGGTTCGCCGGCGCTGGCGGCGTAGTTCGTGCGCCCGGCACGAAGCGCATCGATGGCAGCGTCGGTGATGGACTCCGGTGTGGGTACGTCAGGCTCGCCGATTGCCATCTCGATGATGTCGGCACCGGACGCCATCTGTTCCTTTGCCCGGCGATACACGGCCCAACCGTCGGCGCCCTCCGCAGCGAGACGGTTGACGGTGGTGGTGTATCGCATCGCAGTCTCCGCAGCGGTCGTCCGGAGCTGACACGTTAGCCACCGACCCTCGCCCGCGGTTGCTCGGCCGAAGCGCTCATGGCATCGTGGCGCGATGCAGTTCAGCATCCAGCTGTCGGCCGACTACCCGGACAAGTCCTATGGGGGCGACCGTGTGTACCGCGACATGATCGATCAGGCGGTGTTGGCCGACGCGCTCGGTTTCGATGCCGTGAACCTCACCGAGCATCACCTCGTCAACTGTCTGATGAATCCGGCGCCGCTGCAGTTCGCCGTCAAGATCGCAGCACTCACCGAGCAGATCCGCATCATGACGTCGGTGGTCGTTCTGCCGTTGCACGACATGCGCATCTTCGCGGGCGAACTGGTGGTGGCCGACATTCTGACGGACGGCCGCCTGCTTCTCGGCGTGGGTCGCGGGGCCTTCCCGTACGAGATGGAACGCCTGGGTGTCCCGATGGACGAAACGCGGGCTCGCTTCGACGAGTCGCTCGACGTGCTCCAGGCCCTCCTGGGCTCCGAGGAGGTCTCTTGGGATGGCGACTACTACCAGTTCGAACCACTGACGATCATGCCCCGGCCCGTTGGCGATGGCCCGCAGCTGATGATGGCGGTGATGAACCCTGCCGGCATCGCCGCCTGCACCCGACGCGGTTTTCACATCCAAACCACGCCACTGGCCGGCGACGATGAGATGCTCCGGAACCAGGTGGACGCGTTCCACAACGCTCGCACCGACATGGGCCCCGACGGCGACCACCTGACGCTCAGCCTGTCGCGGGTCGCGTTCCTCGCATCGAACGAGACGGAGCGCCGCGCCCGTCTCGAGGCGGCGCATTCGTACTACGGCCGCTTCGACAACATCTACACCGGCCCGGGTCTCGTGGACAACGGCATGATCCGTCAGATCCCCCGAAGCCAGACCATCGAGGAGCTCGACGAGAGCCTCCTGATCTGCACCCCGTCCGAGATGGTGGACCGGCTCGCACCGTACGCCGAGCTCGGCATCGATCGGGTCATCCTGAACGTGAACTTCGCCGTCGGACAGCAGGCGACGATCGAGACGATCTCGTGCTTCGCCGAGGAGGTCATGCCGCATTTCTCCACGCCGGAACGAACGGCGCCGATCGATCGGATCGACGCGTGACCGCTGTCGATCTTGCCCATCAGGTGTCGGGGACAGGTCCGGCCGTCTACTTCGCGCACGGCATCGGGTCCAGAAAGTCGTCCTTTGCACCGATCGTTGCCGGACTCGACGACGTCTTCACGTGCGTCTCGTACGACCAACGCGGCCACGGCGAGAGCCCCATCACCGACGTGCCGTTCGACCTCGACGACCTCGTCGACGATCTCGAGCAGCTCCGCCGCCGGCTCGGCCACGAGCAGATCCACGTCGTGGGGCACTCCCTGGGCGGGCAGATCGGGCCGCGGTACGCCCAACGTTTTCCGGAGCAGACCGCCTCGGTCGTGCTGCTCAGCACGGCAGCGGGCCGGACCGCCGAAGACCGTGCTCGCCTCGCCGCCGTCATCGCCCGGATGCGCGACGAGGGCATCGATGCCGTGCTCCCGACGCTCGTCGATCGTTGGTACACCGACGACTTCCGAGAAGCCCGGCCGGACGCAATCGAGCATCGCATCGAGCAGGTCCTGGGTACGCCGGCCGAGGTCTTTCTCACGGTCTTCGACATCTACGCCGAGACGGAAATGGCGCCGTGGCTCGGCGAAGTCCAGGCGCCATGTCTGGTGATGACCGGTGAGCACGATCCCGGGTGCAGCCCACGGCACAACCGGTTCATCCACGATGCGCTGCCGGACTCGACGCTCGTGATTCTCGAGGGACTTCGGCACTCGATCACCGTCGAAGCGCCTGAGCGGGTCGTTGCACCGGTCCGGGAGTTTCTGCTGCGTCACGGCTGATCTCGGCCGTTGGTCACACTTGGAGTGACTGATCACTCCAATTGCTAGTTTGAGCTCATGAAGCACCGTCCTGAGCAGATTCTCTACGCCGCCATCACGTTGTTCGATGCGGACGGCGTCGGGGTGTCCACGGCCAATGTGGCCAAGGCGGCCGGCGTGTCCAACGGCACCCTGTTCAACTACTTCCCGTCGAAACAGGACCTCCTCGATGCGCTGTACACCCGCACAAAGACGGACCTGGCCGAAGCCATCGGCGACATCGATCCGAAGCTCCCCATTCGCGACCAGGTCCACCTGGTCTGGAGCCGCTGGCTGAACTGGATGCTCGACGACCTCGCTCGCAACCGGGTCGTCCGTCTCCTGCATCAATCGGGATTGGCCAGCGAAGATGCCGTCGACAGGGCGATGGAAGCGTTCGCCGTCCCGCGGCGCATTCTCGAAGACGCCGAAGCGCAGGGCGTCCTCATCGATCTGCCGGCCGAGTACCTCAGTGCACTCGTCCAGCAACAACTTGAGCTGGTCGTCGAGGCACAACTCGACCCGGCTCTTCACGACACGGCGTTCGACGCGATGTGGAAGAGCATCACGCAAGCGCCCCACACAGAAGGAGTCACATCATGAGCAAGGTCCTCGTCACCGGAGCCTCCGGGTTCATTGCAAAGCACATCGTCCGAGAGCTGCTCGAGAAGGGTCACGCCGTTCGGGGCACGGTTCGCTCCGCGAAGCGCCAAGCCGAGGTCGAGGC
>CALBVR010000090.1 GCA_937969565.1 uncultured Acidimicrobiales bacterium
GTGCGCCTGAGTTTGGCTCAGCTGCAGAGCGACGCTCCGCCGATGTCGGGTGATCTGGCGGCCACCGTGATCGAGCAGGAACTGGGATCGCATCCCGACACGCTCTTTGCCGAGTGGGACCCGGTTCCGATTGCGTCTGCATCGATCGGTCAGGTGCATCGGGCGATGACGAGCGATGGCCGGGCCGTCGCGGTCAAGGTGCAGTACCCGGGTGTTGCCGAGGCGATCGGTTCGGATCTGCGGACGAACGATGCGCTGTTCTCCGCGCTTCGCCTGATGTTCCCGGGAATCGACACGTCGACGATCACCGAGGAGCTGCGCGAACGGCTCACGGAGGAGTTGGACTACGAACTCGAGGCGAAGAATCAGCGCTACTTCGCCGGTCACTTCGAAGGCCATCCGTTCATCAACGTGCCCCGTGTGGTGGACGAGTTGTCGACCAGCCGAGTGCTCACGTCCGAGTTGGTCGTCGGTGCCACCTTCGCCGAGGTGCTCGACTGGGATCAGGACGAGAAGAACAAAGCGGCGGAAACGTTGTTCCGGTTCTCGTTCGGGTCGATCTATCGGCTGGCCGCGTTCAACGGTGATCCGCATCCCGGCAACTACATCTTCCATCCGGGCGGACGCATCACGTTCCTGGACTTCGGTCTCGTGAAGCACTTCAGCGAGGACGACACGAAGCTGTTCGAATCGCTGATCGTGAACATGGTTGTGGAACGAGACATCGGTGCGTTCCGCCGGGACATCGAAGACGCCGGCCTGCTGCAACGGAACAGCCGCTTCTCCGACGAGCTGATCGGCGAGTACTTCTCGTACTTCTACGACTTCGTCATGGAAGATCGGGACTTCACCTTCACTGACGAGTACTCGGCCGAAGGTGTGCGCCAGATCTTCGAGACGGGCGGCGACCATGGCGAGTTGAAGAAGGTGCTCAACGTGCCGCCGTCGTTCGTTGTGCTGCAACGCATCAACCTCGGCCTCATCGCCCTGTTCGGTCAGTTGGAAAGCACGGCGAACTGGCGCCGGATCGCAGAGGAACTGTGGCCGTTCGTGAACGCAGGTCCGTCGACACCGATGGGCGAGGCGATTGCCGAATGGTCGGCGACGTCCGGTCTGCGGTCGGGACACGAAGGGCTCTGATCCGTCAGGTCCGTGCGAAACGGCGCGGCTACCATCGGAACCGTGATCGACGACGAGTCCACTGGGCCGAGCGTGACCCCGGATCCGCCCCCGGCGGCAGGTGGCCCCGCGCCGTGGTTGTTCGGCGCGATTGGCGTGATCTTCCTGCTTGCTCTTGCTGCGGTTGCGCTGGCGGCATTCCTGATCCTGCGCAACTGACCAGCCATCGGCCGTCGTGAGCGGGTAGAACTACAGATGTGCTGATTGTTGTTTCTCCCGCGAAGTCGCTCGACTACGAATCACCGTTGGCGACGAAGAAGTTCTCCACCCCTGAGATGCTCGACCAGAGCGCCGAGCTCGTCGAGATCATGGCGGCCAAGTCGCCCGACGAGATCTCGTCGCTGATGAGCGTCTCGCAGAAGTTGGGCGAGCTGAACTTTGCCCGCTTCCAGGATTGGGAGCGTCCGTTCACACCCGACAATGCGCGGCCGGCGCTGCTCGCGTTCGACGGCGACGTGTACACGGGCATGGACGCAGCGAACACGTTCTCCGAGCGGGACTTCACGCATGCACAGAAGACCTTCCGCATTCTGTCGGGCCTGTATGGCGTGCTCCGACCGCTGGATCTCATGCAGCCCTATCGGCTCGAGATGGGAACCCGGCTCGCCCATCCCGGCGGCAAAGACCTCTACTCATTCTGGGGCGACTCGGTCACCGAGCAGCTGAACCGGGCGGTCGACGACAGCCCCGGCGCAAAGTCGCTCATCAACCTGGCGTCCAACGAGTACTACGGCGTGGTCAATGAAGCCGTGCTCGATGCTCCGGTCATCAGCCCGGTGTTCCTCGATGCCAAGGGCGACGCCGACTACAAGATCATCAGCTTCTTCGCGAAGAAGGCTCGAGGCGCAATGAGCGGCTGGATCATCCGCAACCGCATCACGACGTTGAAGGCGTTGGTCGACTTCGACGGGATGGGCTACGAGTACGATGCGGAGCGGTCGAGCAAGGACCGTCCGGTCTTCACTCGACGACACGAATCCTGAGCGCGGAGGGCGTCGATGGCTGGAGGAAGCACACCACCCGGATGGTACGCAGCGGAGGGTGATCCTCCCGGTACGCAACGGTGGTGGGATGGGAATCAGTGGGTGGGCGAACCGCAGCCGATTCCGAGTGCCGCCATGCCTGAGCCGGCCCCGATGCCGGAAGTGACACCCCCGAGCATTCCGGACATGCCCGAGATACCGGAGGTCGGTTCACCGTCCTCGACGATGCCGTTGCTGCCCGGTTCAGGCGGTGTGCAGGATGGGGTGCCGTCCGCAGCCACACCACCGGCGGGAATGGCGCCCAGCGGGGCGTTTCCGGGTGCACCGATGCCGGCGCCGGCGGGATCGATGCCCGGCATGTATCCCGAGTCGAGCAAGGCAACGCTTGCGCTCGTGCTCTCGATCGTCGGCTTCTTCCTCTGCGGAATTCTCTCGGTCGTCGGGCTCGTCCTCGGTTGGCAGGAACGTGCGGCGATCGACGCCGGCCGGCGTGATCCCAACAACCGTGGTCAGGCGGTGGCCGCGATCGTGATCGGCGGCATCATCACCGCGCTGATGGTGTTTCTCTTCCTGTTCGTCATCGTGCTGGTCATCTTCGGCTCCGCCTGATCTCCGACTCCGTTTGACCGCCGGCGTTCGCGGGTTCAGCGATTGGGCGTCCACCGAAAGCCGCGGATGCCGATCACGCCGCAGACGATGCCCCAGCCCGCGATCACGAGCCAGTGGTCCCACGGGATGGGGATATCGGCCGAGATCGGATCGAAGCTGCCCTGCAGCGCCTGGTTGAGGTGGCTGATCGGGAAGAGGTTGCCGACGGTGCTGACCCAGCCTGGAACTTCGGTGTCGGGTACGAACACGCCGCTGATGAAGTAGAGCGGCAACATGATGGCGTTGGTGACCGCAGGTGCGGCGTCTTCCGACGGGATGATGACGGTGAGGGCAATGCCGATCGCCGACAACGACATTGCACCGATGAACAGCGAGACGATGAGAATCGGCAGTTGGTCGACCTGCAGTTCGACGCCGTAGAGCACCCGGCCGATGACGATGATGAGCACGGTCATCACCAGCGAGATCACGAACCCGGCGATCGCCTGGCTGACGATGAAGGTCCATGGGGAGATGGGGGTTCCGCGCACGCGCTTGAGTACGCCGCGTTCTCTCCGGGTGGTCATGGTGATCGCGAGGTTGACGGCGGTGGCCGAGACGATGGCGAGCGTGAGGATGCCGGGCACGTACAGGGTGGCGACCTTGGCGCCGTTCTGCAGGGTGTTGTTCCCGAAGATGGACGTGAAGATGACCAGGAAGATGAGTGGCAGGACGACGGTGAAGAACGCGGCGGCGGGATTGCGACGGAAGATGAGCAGGTCGTAGCTCACCTGATGTCGGAGTCGGCTGATCGCACTCATGCGGACACCTCGTCGGTGGTGGTGAGCTGCAGATAGACGTCTTCGAGTGTCGGTCGGGCCACATTGAGCTCGGGCAGGTCGACGCTCATTTCGGTGGCCCAGGTCGTCAATGCATGAAGGTTGACGACCACGTCGTTGCTGGCGATGACGGCGCGGCCCTGTCCGTCTTCGGTCCAGCCCATCCTCTCAGGGGGCTTCGGGTCGTCGGGTCGTGGACGCCAGGTGATCTGCGTGACCGCGTTGACCTGTCGGGCGAGTTCGTCGGCGGTGCCGCGGGCGACGATCTGTCCGTCGGCGATGACGACGATCCGGTCGGAGAGTTGCTCGGCTTCGTCCATGTAGTGGGTGGTGAGCAGAACGGTGCTGCCAAGCTCGCGGAGCCGTTCGATCATGTCCCACGACTCGCGTCGGGCGCTCGGGTCGAAGCCGGTTGTGGGTTCGTCGAGGAAGACGAGTGCCGGGTTGCCGATGAGCGCAAGGGCGAGGTCGAGGCGCCGCTTCTGCCCGCCCGAGAGTTTCCGTGTGCGCTGGTTGGCGCTGTCCGTGAGCCCGACGATGTCCAACACCTCGGCCGGGTTGCGGGCGTTGGTGTAGTAGGCCGACTGCATCGTGACGGCTTCGAGGGCGGTGAGTTCGGGCACCGGCTCGGATTCCTGGAGCACGATGCCGAT
>CALBVR010000091.1 GCA_937969565.1 uncultured Acidimicrobiales bacterium
TGCCGCGGCCACATGCCGGGCCGGGGACGTCACCGGGAGCGGCGGGAATTCGGTCGCATGAATCCGGTTGCGAGCCGGATCGCGCGTCTCGCGCGTGGAAGCACCAATGTGAACGCTCCGAGTGGTTCCATCGCAGCGAGCAGTGAGAAAATGTCACAAGGCGATGTGACATTGCGCCGTAGACAACCTATGGTGCGTATATTGCGATTTGATTACGGAAAGGCGACGTTCGTAACGTGAAGCGGGGCAACACCATCATCGGGCTCGGAATCGGAGCCATCGCGCTCCTGCTCGGGATCGTTTTGGCCGTCCTTCTGCGTCCCGACGGCGCCGACCTCGTGTCGGTGGACCAGGTCGGCCGTGACCTGAATGCGCCCGCACCCGGCCGCTCCGCCCAGGAGCCCCAGACCGCCTCGGGCCGGTCCGCCCAGGAGCCCAACGGCATCGACACGGACCTTGCGCCGTCGGCATCCGCCTCCGCTGGCGCTGCGGATGCTCCGGCCGCCATTGCGTCGACGGAAGATACCGAAGACGCTGCGGCCCCGGCCACCACCGCCGCTCCCGCAGCAACCGCACCGGCGGCCACGCCTGCCCCAACGACTGCGGCCCCGCGTGAAGACTCCCAGGTCGGCGGAGCGGCCGTACCCGGAAACACGCCAACGACCGCAGCGCCAGCAACAGCGGCGCCAACCACCGCCGCTCCCACCACGGCAGCGCCGGCCGCCACGCCGGCACCGACGACGGCGGCGCCGACGAAGTCCGCCGACGCGGTCACCATCAACGGATTCACCGATTGGCCCATCCGAAACACCAGCCTCGACGCTCGAACGCAGTTCGTCGACACCCCGGCGTCCCAGATCGACTGGCAACAGTTCACCGAACCGTCCGATCGGTCGATCGGGCTCGGGTCGGTCACCGCCAACAAGCACCTCGGCCAGTTCCGGACGCAGTGTTCGTTCTCCCACTTCGCCTACGACGACCCACTCGTTGCGCCCGGCCAGCCTGGAGCCGCCCACTTGCACATGTTCTTCGGAAACAGCGAGGCCTCCGCCAACAGCACCTACCAGTCGTTGCGAGATTCGGGGTCGAGCACGTGCAACGGCCTCGAGGGCAACCGGACGGGCTACTGGGTGCCCGCCGTGTTCGACGCCAGCGGAAACGCACGCATCCCGAGCCGCATCGAGGTGTACTACAAGTCGCACGACCGGGCCTTCGAGCACGTGCAGAAGCCGCCGGAAGGGCTCGGCATGATCGCCGGCAACGCCAGCACCAACCCTCACATCGAATGGGCATGCCAGGAGACGGGTGCGCAGGGCCAGAATCTCAACCGCCCGATCCAGCAGCGTCAGAACACGATTCCGCGCTGCTCGAACACGGCCACGCTGCTCGCCCACATCAAGTTCCCGCAGTGCGTGTCCGGCAACGTCGGTCTCAACTCCGGCAACAACACCGGCCAGATGTCGTACCCGACCCGCGGCTACTTCACCGACAGCTGCCCGGCCGGCTCGGTCTACATCACCGCCATCGAGTACTTCATTGCCTGGGCGCCGAACAACCACGACGGCCAGACCGACCAGTGGTGGCTGTCCTCCGACGTCCGCCCGGACGGCACCCGCGTCGCCAACGGGTCGACGCTGCACGGCGACTGGTTCGGCGCGTGGAACCCGTCGCTCATGGACCAGATCCACAGCAACTGTGTGTCCCGTCTGGCCGAGTGCAGCTGGGACCTCGTGGCCGACAATCGCCGTCTCGCCCAGGTCGAACACTTTGGCGGACGCCGGGCCGAGGCCTACGACGGTCGCCGGTCCATCCCGGCTTCGGAGATCTCGGCATCGCTGTGCCCGGGAGACGAATTCGGCGTCGCCACCGATGCGGCGAACTGTGACAGCGCTCGCCGAACCCTCAACACGAGCTTCTCGGCCGGTGCGACCGAGCCGCAACACGTTTCGATGTCGAGCGAGAACCCGGCCTTCTACTGCTCGCTCGTGCCTCCGGCCACCGACAGCTGAGTCAGTTCCGGAACACGTCGATCACGGCGCGCTCCGCCTCGCCGAACGACGACGCAACATCGTCGGCGTTGCATGGTGACGCATCGCCGAACCCGGCACACCACGTCCAGCGCCCGGCATCGCCGTACACGTAGCCGGAAACGCCGGCTGCAGCGGCAGCCAGTGCATCGGCCGCCATTTCGGCCGTGCCCGGACGACGGAACGCCTCGGGAACCCAGTCGAAATCGATGTGGTGATAGCGGGACTCGCCCGACCACACCGGCAGGCCGTACACCGCTTTGGCGGTGCGGAGCTCCGCCTCGGTCTCGGCGGCGTCCTGGCCGTGTCCGGTCTCGGGGGCGATGAAGTCCAGCCACGGCTCGCCCGCATAGTTCAGCTGATTGAACTCGCTCGTCGGCGTGTGATACGTGATCGACAGTCGAGAGCCCGCCTCGCGGACGCCAGCGGCCATCTCCCGCCACACGGCCTTGTTGGCGTCCGTGTTGTTCGTGCCGGCATCGCCGCCGAACACCCACATGCTCACGGCCGGATGCCAGCCGAACGCCTCGACGATGTGGCGGCCATATGCGCGAGCGTTGTCCTCCGTGATCGTGCCCCGGACCTCGTTGCTCGACGCAACGCCGGCGTCGGCGCCGCCGCCGGGAAGGTACAGGTTCTGCCAGGCCGGCACGAGACCCACTCGCATGTCGTGGCGAGCGGCCGCATCGAGCATTGCCCGGACGTGAAGGATGTACTCGCGGGTCAGTCGCAGTTCGCCGTTCTCATCGAGCGCGCCCACGGACTCGCCGCCTGCGAACGGTCCGTTGTAGGTGGCCGGTGCGTGGTGGATGACGCCGGCCCAGGCGCCGGTGAATCCGTTGGTGCGCAGTGCTTCGAAATAGTTGTCGGCCTGCTCGGGTGTCCCCCGAACGAGCATCTGCCACGCCGTGTCGTAGACGGGAATTCGTGTCCCCGCAGACTCGGCCACATGCGAGGCCGTTGCAATCGACGCAATCGCCGGAAGGGGAGGCGTGTCGGCCGAAGAGTCGAACGCCGACCCGGTTGGGGGTGCTTCGGGGGCTGCGGGTTCGATCGGTGATGGCGGTTCTTCGGCCTCCTCGATCTTCTCCACGGCGGCGCCGTCGACCGAGGCGCTCGCCGGCGGTCGCTCGACTCCCGTGGCCGACGCCTCGACAATTGGAACCGGGCCGGAGAGGACGCGACCCGTTGACGGAGCGCTGGCGGGAGGTCCGGTCAACAAGCGGTTGGCTCGGGGGATGGACGACGTTTCGACGGTGCCGGCGACGTCGGGTTGCAGTTCGTCACTCCCCGTGATCGCGAAGACGCCGCCGATCAACGCCGCGAGTGCAAGAAGTGCTGCCAGCTGACCTGATCGACCCACGCGCTTCACTCCTCAGACTCCACCGACCGAACTTCCTCACGGGCAGTGGTCGGAGCGAGGGGAGCAGAGTTGAGGTGAACACCTCAGGTGTTCATGTGATTTGGAGAGAATCACCCACGCTGATGGGACCCGGCGTGGTCACGACCGTCGCCACACCGAGGCAGTTGTTGCGTTCCTTGTTGATCGTCTTCAGGACGCTGAGGTCTCGTTCGATGTCGCCCGGCTGCGGTCGTGTGACCATGACGCAGCGGTCCACCAGTTTCGTCACCTGCAGTTCGGCTCCGCCGATCGAGATCGTCGAGCCGACGAGTTCGTCCTCGCCATCGCCCTCGAGAATCAGGTTCTGGCGGAATCGACGTTCGTCCCAGTCTCGGAGCGTGGTCCGGCTCACCAGAGAGATCTGATCGCGGCCGCTGTCGTGGAAGCTGCTGTCCGGGCCGGACCACTGGACCCAGTCGGCCTCGTTCTCGATGTCCATCGGGTTCTCGTAGGTTCCGGCGGAACCGGCGGCAGTGAGCTCGACCGGTCGGCCCAGCCAGTTCGAGAGATCACCATCTGCGTCGGTGGTGCGGCCGTCGGGCAGCGTGATCATCACCGAGCCGGCCGACCACGCTGCGGATGCGAACAGCAGCTCTGGCTGGCGGCGGGCGGTCAGGATCAGGCCGGTCTCGACGTCCCGGATGCCGAAGGACCGATCACCCTCGACCCCCTCCGCTGTCGCTGTGGCCGCGTTCAGGCGTTCGCCTTGAAGGGACTTGACCGGATAGCGCCAGATGGTTGCAACACTCAACATCCGCCCATCTTTGCAGGCGGGTCACACCAGCGTGGCGTGCGCCTCCGTCGGTGCTCGGCGGTCGGCAGCCACCGCGACTCGATGCATGACTCGCCGGTGCGGCAGATAATCGGCGACGGCGTAGTGCTGGGTTCCCCGGTTGTCCCAGATGGCGATGGTGTTTTCCTGCCAGCGGAGGCGCACATGGTGCTCGGGTCGGTTGGTGAGATCGAACAGTTGGGTGAGGAGACGGGCGCTCTCCGGTGCGGACAGGCCGATGATGAACCGGGTGAAGGACTCGCTCACGTTCAGGTACGGCCGCCCGGT
>CALBVR010000092.1 GCA_937969565.1 uncultured Acidimicrobiales bacterium
TTCGGCCCTGGGGGCCGAAACGCTCTGGGACCAGCCACGTCGTTCGCCGACATCACTTACCGCCTTTCGGCCCTGGGGGCCGAAACGCTCTGGGACCAGCCACGTCGTTCGCCGACATCACTTACCGCCTTTCGGCCCCAGGGGGCCGAAACGCTCCCGAACCAGCCACTTCCCATTTGCGCGTTCATCAAGCCAAACCGGTGGGCAGATTGACCTGCTTGTGTTTGGGGATTTGGCTGTCAGGGTTGTGGACGGGTCCGGGTGATTGTGAACCGCCGCCGCTGTCACCTGTCGAACGGGGCGACCTCCCCAAGAGTTCGCCCCGTTCGAGGCGCGCCCGGGTGAAGGGGTCGCGTCTCACTTTCACCCGTCCGGGACTGGCCCGTCAGTCGACGAGGTACGACTTGAGGTGTTCGCTGCGCTGGGGGTGGCGGAGTTTTGCGAGCGTCTTCGACTCGATCTGACGGATGCGCTCGCGGGTCACCCCGAACGTCCGACCGACCTCTTCCAGCGTGCGAGGACGACCATCCTCGATGCCGAAGCGAAGCTTCACGACTTCCTGCTCCCGCTCGGACAGCAGACCGAGCACCTTCGTGACCTCCTGCACCAACATCTTGCGAGTGGCCGCATCGACCGGGCGGATCGCCTGCGAATCCTCGACGAAGTCGGCAAGGCTCGTGTCGTCCTCGGCGCCCACGGGCGTGTCCAACGAAAGCGGATCCTGCGCGATCTTCAGCAGTTCCTCGACCTTCGCCGTGGGCAGATCGCACACCTCGGCCAGCTCGTCCATCGTGGGTTCGCGGCCGTATTCCTGCGTCATTCTCCGCTGCTCGCGGCGGACGCGGCTCATGATCTCCACCATGTGCACGGGAATGCGGATGGTTCGCGCTTGGTCGGCGATCGCCCGGGTGATCGCCTGACGAATCCACCAGGTGGCGTACGTGGAGAACTTGAAGCCCTTCTGGTGATCGAACTTCTCGACCGCACGCATCAGCCCGAGGTTGCCCTCCTGGATGAGGTCGAGCAGTGGAATCCCGCGTCCCGAGTAGCGCTTGGCGATCGACACGACCAGGCGAAGGTTCGCCGACGTGAGGTCGTTCTTGGCCGCATCCCCGGCACGGACATGGCGTTCGAGCAACGATCGACGGCCGGGCTCGATGGAGTCCAGTGTTTCAGCCGCAGCGTGCAGCGCAAGCTCGTCCTCGGCCTTCATGCCCTTGGCGACCTTCTCGGCGAGACGAACCTCCTCCGCCTGCGTGAGCAGCGGGACGCGGCCAATCTCCTTCAGATAGACGCGGGTGGAATCCGTCGTACGAGAGGTGCGGTCGCCGCTGAGCGCATGCTGACGTTGCTTGCGCGCCCGTGCCTCTCCGACTTCGTCCCGTTCCCAGGACGCGGAAGTGTCACTCATGCGGCTTCGCCCGAATTCTTCATTGCCACCCAATCGGCAAGTGGCAGCAGTTCGCTGAGCTCGGCACGAGGTTCTCTCAGATCGATGGCCCACTGGCGGAGGAATTTCACGTCCGAGGCGACCGCGGCGATGTCGCCGGTGGCCCGGGCTTGCGCCTCGAGCTCACGGGCCAACCGGTTGGCGGCCCGACCGAGCAGGCGAGACGCGACGGCACCCGCATCGAGTTCATCGTCGTCCGATGCGGCCAGTTCCCGCAGCAGATCGGCCTCATCTGCGCCAAGCATGTCGACAGCTTCGCGCACGGATGGTGCATCGCGCACGGCAATGAACACGTCTCTGCGTCGGGCGGCCACGAACAGACCCTCGGAAAGCAGCGCTCGGATCATCTCGTCGCCGCGCATCAGCAGCTGCAGTGCCTGGTCTTCCACGCTGTCGGTCTGTGGCGCCGGCGCAACCGGTGCGGCTTGCCGCACAACCCGACCACGAGACCGCGGCGACCGCAGCATTTCGCGGAGTCGGTCGGCGTCGATCTGGGTCGCAAAGCCGATGTCCATCACGTACTGGTCTCGCACGAGCGGGTCGGGGTGTTCCTTGATGAGCTCCAACGCTTCCTCGGCAACACGAGCCCGGCGTTCGGCCGTGGAGAGGTCGTCTCGACTCAGTACCCGGTCCAGGCGGAAGCGCAGGAAGGGCTTCGCGTTGGTGACGGCTTCCTGCAGTCGCTCGGGGTTCTCTCGGGAAAGATCGTCCGGGTCGCCGCCCGCGGGCAGGTCGGCGACGAAGATCTCGATCTCGTACTTCCGCTCCCATTCGTAGACCCGGTCCGCGGCAGCCTTGCCGGCGTCGTCTGCGTCGAACGCGAGCACGAGGCGCTGCGTGAACCGCTTCAGCAGCTTGAGGTGGTCGTCGGTGAGCGCGGTGCCGCAGGTGGCCACGGCGTTGAGCTGACCGGCCCGGGCGAACCCGGTGACGTCGGTGTAGCCCTCGCAGATGATGGCAACACCACCATCGCCGGCCGCCACGACGTGTTCCTTGGCCCAGTTGAGGCCGTACAGCACCCGACTCTTCGAATAGACGAGGCATTCCTGGCTGTTGATGTACTTGGCGCCCTCTCCCCCGGGCATGATGCGTCCGCCGAAGCCGACGGCGTCGCCCCGCTCGTCGAACACGGGGAAGACGATGCGGCCGCGTTGCCAGTCCATCTGCTTGCCGATGGAGTTGATCTTGCCGAGGCCCGAATCGACCAGGTCCTTGTCGTTGATGCGCAGGTGACGGGAAAGCACATCCCAGCCGTCAGGGGCCCAGCCGACCTTGTAGGCCTTGACCATGTCGCCCGTGAACCCACGGGACCGCAGATAGCTGCGGGCGGGCCCGCCGTCGGGATGGTTGAGCAGACGCTCGTGGTAGAAGTCGACGGCCGTCTGCACGTGGTTGGTGAGCTGCTTGCGCCGGGAGCGCACGGCACCTTCGTTGGCGTCGGTGTAGCGGAGCGTGATGTTGGAACGACGCGCCAGCGCCTCGATTGCCCCGGGGAAATCGAGGTTCTCCTTCTCCCGGACGAAGGTGATGGAGTCGCCGGATTCCTTGCAACCGAAGCAGTGGTACAGGCCCTCTTCGGCATTGACGGAGAACGAGGGCGACTTCTCAGTGTGGAACGGGCACAGGCCGCTCCACCGTCGACCGACCTTCTTCAGCTGGGTGTATTCAGAGACCAGCTTCACGATGTCGGTCGACTGGCGCACACGCTCGATGTCCTCGTCGACGATTCCCACACCCGCAACCTACAACCGCACTCTGTCAGTCGCAGCTTCGGCGAGCGGGGTGCAGACCCCGGCGGAGAATTTCTCCGATTTCTTCGCCGAACCCTTGCAAATCGAACATTCGTTCGACTACACTCGCTGTACCAGCTCGCCTCCCCCAGCCGAAGGCTTCTTTCTTTGTGAAGGAACCGTTCTGTCGCTGATGTGAGGAGGTGCGAGCACATGCAAACCACGAATCTCGAGAGCATCCAATCCGTCGATGACGTGCACTCCGTCAGCCAGGCACTCGCCCTCGCCGGAGCGTTGCTGGCCCGCGCCGGCACACTCGTGCATTTTGGAGCATCGGTGCTCGAAACCGAAGATCTCGCCGTCGCCGCCGTGACCGTGGCCGAACAGGCAAAGGCCGTGGCCGCCGACCGGGTGGCAGAGGCGCATCGCGCCGGTGCGCCCCGCCGCCGATCGTGCCGTTCGATGGGGGTCCTGCTCGGCGAGCGGCTGGCTACGGACTCCGCCACCATGGCGCCCTATGCAACCCTCGGGCTGTGGCTCGGCGACTTCGGTGACTTTGCCGCCGCGTGGCAGTTGGGCCGGATCACCGACGCGCACGTTCGTCTCCTCCGCCAGCTCGACACGCCCCTCACCCACAACCTGCTGCAGCGCGATCAGGACTTCCTGCTCGGCCACGCCGCCGTGTTGCAGTGGGACGACTTCGTGTCGGCCTGCCGCCACTGGCTCAACTGCGCCGACCCGGACGGCACGCTGCCGTCCGAACGGGAACGCGCCTACGGCACCACGACCAAAACACACGCCAACGGCGATGTGGAGATCCGTTCAGTCCTGGACCCGGTCGCCGGCGAAGCCGCACTCACGGCCATTGAGCACGAAGACCAGAAGCTCTTCCGCCAGTCGGAGAACGATCCCGACGCGGCCCCGGAACTGGTGCGGATGAACTCGCGTCGTCGCAAGTCCATCGCACTCCTGAACCTTCTGACCCGTGGCTTTCAACGCCAGGACGGTTCGTTCCCAACGCCGATGGTGAACATCGTGATGAGCGAGAAGGTCGCCGAACGGCTCCTTCAGAGCATCTCTGAGCCGGACGAGCCGATCGAGTTCGACCTCGCTTGGGACGACATCGACCGAAGATGCGAAACCATTCGGGGCGTGCCCATCCATCCCCGAAGAGCCCGAACCGCACTCCTGCTCGGCGCCTTCCGCCGACAACTCTTCAAACCCGACGGGATTCCGGCCAGTTACACCAAGCCCGCCCGCCTTTTCGACGAGCACCAGAAACAGACGTTGCTCGTTGCCGCCCGCGGACGCTGCCAACACGTCGGCTGCGGCAGTCCATGGATCTGGCTCACGGCCGACCACAAGCATCCATCGTCACGCGGCGGTGGTACGTCCGTGGTCAACGGCCAGATTCTCTGCGACGCCTGCAACAAGTGGAAACGGGATCGGCTGCTCTAGTCGAGCGCCAGGCGGGCAATCGCCTCGTCCTCGTCGTACTCACCCGTGGGCACGAAGCCGATGCCCGTGTAGAAGCGCTCAGGAGAACCGACGCCTTCGACATAGGAGACGAGGAGCGAGGTCGCGCCCCACTCCCGGCACTGGTCGATGACCTGCTCGAGGACGCGTGCGCCGATCCCCCGGCTCTGATGCCTGCGGTCGATCAACAGGCGCCACAGGTACGGCTCAGGCATGGTGGGGGTGGGTTCTTCCATCATGACGAATCCCACGGGCTCGCCGTCGGCGTGAATGATTCGCGGCCACGGGACCACCCGCGGCAGATCGTCCCCCTCACCCTCTTCATACGGCGGCACGGCAACCTGCGCCAACGAGGTGGCAATGTCCGACACGAGACGCCGCTGTGAATGGTGAACGCCGAGGTTGACGACATGGCGTAAGCCGACCGGATACGGCTCGACCAGTTCAACGGTCTCCGGCGCGGCGGTTGGCCGACTCCGCCAGTCTTCCCAGAGCTCGGGCGTGAGGCCGTAGATCCAGTCGTCGGAGTTCTCGTCGCCCACCCAGAAGCTGTTGCTCGTGTGGCCCTCGAAGAGAAACCCATTGCGTTCGGCGACGCGGGCCGACGCCAGATTGTCCGGATGCATGTTCGCCTGCACCCGGGTGACCTTCTGCTCCTCCATCAGCCAGCGCAGGAGCCGCTCCACGGCCTCTGCGGCGTAGCCGTTGCCCCAGTGCCGCCGACCGAACGTCCAGCCCACCTCGGCCGCCCTGCCACTCCATTCGAGCTTCACGACGACGTCGCCGTAGATCTCGGTGTCGTCCCGGTCGGTCACGGTGAGCATGTAGAACTCGTCGTCGACGGGTCCGTCCATCGCCATGGCTGCTTCGACCAGCGCCTCGGCGCGCTCCATCGGGTACGGCGTGCTCCACGCCTGCAAATGGGCCACCTCGGGATCGTCACGGCGCGCCTGCAAGGCGGCAACGTCCGTGGCGCGGACGGGCCGGAGCAGCAGCCGTTCGGTCGTCAACGGGGCGAACATGCCCCCAGTCTTGCCGCCCCCACCATGATCTGTGAAGCGGCAGGTGCCGAATCGGCACACAGCGCTGCACAGATCCTTGGGATCAGTTGGGCAGACGCTCGCTCAGGTACTCGACCAGACGGTCGATCGACACGCGCTCCTGCTGCATCGAATCCCGTTCGCGGACGGTGACGGCACGATCTTCAATCGTTTCGAAGTCGACCGTCACGCA
>CALBVR010000093.1 GCA_937969565.1 uncultured Acidimicrobiales bacterium
AGGATGCCGGCGATCGGCAGGGAGATCGCCGACCGCATCATTGCAATGGACGTGGACGTCCTCGCTGTTCAGGAGGTCGAGAACATCGAGGCGCTGAACACGTTTAACTCGAACGAGCTCAACGGCCTCTACCCGCACCGGAGATTCTCCGAGGCCAGTGCTGCGCTGGGGTAGAGACCGCTTGCATCGGTTCACTCGGGTGCACTCCTGCTCATTTCTGGTCGCAATGCATGGGTGAGGGGTCGATTTGCCTCTATGCGGGGACGTCGTCCAGGTCTGGTGCGACCGCCTCGGCGTTCGACACGCCGTCGTCGTGTCGTCGTTGCCATGTGACCAGACGCTGCGTGCCGATCACGAGCAGGATGAACTCGCCGACCACCGTGCCCACGACAGCGCCCGACCACGACCACATCGGAATCAGCACCACGTAGAGCCCCAGGCTGCAACCGGCGGCCGCGAGCATGCACCACGCCCGAGTGGTTGCCCGACCGAGGCCGAGCAGACCGCCGAGCGGTGCGTCGCTCACCGCCTTCAACGGAAGGAACAGCAGCAACCACCTCGCCATGCGAGCACTTTCCTCGAAGTCGTCGCCCAGCAGCGGCTTGAGCAGGTCGACGGCGAAGAACAGAACGGCACACACCGGGAGCACGGCGACGAGGTTCAGCAATGCGAATCGACGGGCTCGTCGAGTGTGCTGGCCAAGTGCGGCTTCGTCGTGGGGAAGCAGCCGGTTGAACGCAGCTGCCTGCAACGCTCGAATCGGGGTCATCGCCATGTTGATCACGCGGAACGCGGCGCCGTACACGCCGGCCACATCTGCCATCCCGTAGGCGTTGAGCACCGTCTTGTCGCCATCGAGCTGAATGTTCGAGCCGACCATCGGGACCGAGAAGCTGAAGGCCAGGCGGGCGTCGCTCCGGCTCGGCCGACCAGGTCGGATCGAGATGCCGGCCCGTGGCAGGCGAACCAGCAGTACCCAGGCGGTCAGCAGGGTGAAGAGGACGATGCCGCTCAGACCGATGTTGCGGATCGTCAACAGATCGAGCTGATGGAGGCCGACGACGATCAGCAGACGAACGGCAACCACCACGATCCGAAGCCGGCTGGCGGCCGGAACGCCCTCCACTCCCTGGAGGACGAATGCGGAGATCAACACGACGTTGAGCGCAAGAAGTTCAGCGACGACAAGTGCGGCAATGTCGATCAGCGGCAGCGTCCGGATGAACAGTGCGCCGATCACGATCGCGACGACCGTGCCAACCAGGCCGGTGAGGAGCCCCTGTCCGAGCATCCGCCGCGAGACCTGCGCCGGGTCATCCTGATCACGGATGATGCGTTGCAAGGCAGCCAGGCCGACGCCGGCCCAGGCGAGCCCGGCGAGCGGACCGATGATCCCGAACACACCGACGTACGCGCCGTAGCCGGCGTCGCCGAGATTCCGGCCAAGCAGGAGAAAGGCGACGAGGTTCGCGACGACGGTCGTTCCGTCGTGCGCCATCGACCAGCCGACATCCGCGGCGAAGGATCGGTTCCGTTCAGCGAGCGCTTTCAGGTTCACGCCCGGACGTCCTCGAAGCGATGTTGGGGAGCGGTGGCAGCCACATGAGCCAACGATTCCAGGTCCGCTCGTCGATCGAGCCGAAGCCCCACCACGCGGAGCAGACACAACATGGTGAGATACGGGCCGGCGAACACGGGCTCGGAGAGTGAGGCGACGAAGATCGACGTGAGGACGATCAGGCCAAAGACGCCAAAGTCCTCACCGCGTCGGTACGAGCGAATCGCCGACATCGCGGTCGACGTGAACAGCACGAAGTAGAGGCCGAGGCCGATGACCCCCACCTGCAAGAGCAGGTCGAGCGCACCGTTGTGGGCGTGGGGCGCCCGGAATCCGATCTCACGCCAGAGCTGAAGGCTGAGGTCGTTCGGGGGGTTGAAAAAGAGGCCCTCGCGGCCGTAGCCGATCCAGGGCTTGTCCGCGACGGCCTGGGCGGTCGCCGACCAGATGTCGGTCCGACCCGAGAAGGTCGGGTCCTTGCCGGTTGCTTCGAGGAACAGGGGCAGGCCGGCTCGTGCACCCATTGCTGCACCGACGGCCAGCGCCACGGTCGACACCACGGTGATCGCGAGGAGGCGATCGTCGACCCGCCGGTTGGCCTGTAGCCACATCCATGCGGCGACGAGGACCATCGTGGTGGTGATGGCCGTGACCGACTGGCTCCCGAGGATCATGATTCCGGCCACGGCCAGCGTGCCGTACCGGCTCAGGGGACGCCGGTCGACCACGAGCACGATGCCGAAGACCATCGCGAGGAATGGTCCCATGTCGTTCTTGTGGGGGAACAGGGCGTGCCAGCCGGCGAGTGTTTCGTCGCCGAACCAGATGCCGGAGCGGGTACTCGGTATCGCGACCGTCGCCAGCACGGAGATGAGGAGAATGAGACGGCCGGCCTGCAGCAGCCACCGCATGATGTCTCGCTCGTGGAGCGCGGCGGCGACGAGGAGAAAGCCCAGCAGCATCGGGACCTCGATCCTCACGAGGAACGAGGTGCGGTCGGGATCGAAGCTCCACGCCGTCGACATCGCAATCCATCCGGCGATGAGGATCGTCTGCATCGAGATCGTCAGGCCCCGAACCGTCGCCGCCGGCAACAGCAGAAACATGCCGACGGGGATCAGTGCGATGAGATAGGTGAGGCTCGGCGGTGTGGGCACCGCATCGAAGTGCACGACGGTCGCAAGAATCAGGAATGCTGCTCCGGCGGCGCGCGCGATCGGGCCGACGGGATCGGTCGAGGTGGCGCGTGAAACGGGCGAGAAGTCCATCACCTTCTCCATCGGCACCGAGCCGTGAATCAGGAGGAATCCTCGGCGCTGCCGAGTAGCGCACCGAAGGTCCAGATCGCTTCGCCGTGGGCCTGCTGCACGGTGAATTCGCTCTGTCCGGCGAAGACGCCGACGTCGACGAAGTTGTGCAGCGTGGGCCAACCCGTCGGGTCGGGCGTGGTGCCCGCCGGACGCAGATAGGTGTCCACGTACCAGAACGGTGTCTGCCAGGTGGTGAACGATCCGTACACGGGGGTGCCCGGCCAGATCGGAAGTCCGGCATGCATCTGATCGACCATCAGCACGTTCTCCGGTGCGCCGTGGCCCACGCCGGTTATCCAGCTTCGACCCAGTGGATTCGCGCCGACGGAATAGCTGGCGTTGAGGACGGCCTGGTCCCGGAATCGCTGGTCACCGGTGAGCTCGTACGCCCGCAGCAGCGCAACCGTGTGTGGAATGCTCGGACCCAGGCCCCAGATGAGCTGGACGTTGGAACCTTCGGGAACCCAGTCGTACGCAGTCGTGGCGCCGGCCGTGAGCAGGTCCTCGGCGACCCGGATGATGCTGGTTTCCGCGTTCGCGCGGGTTGCGGCATCGCCGAGCCCGGCAGGCAGTCGGGCATACCGCCAGGAGGCCTCGCACGAGGTTGCGAGGATGCAGGGGTCGAAGATCGGAGCGTCGTCCAACGTGCTCAGTTCGGCGAACAGCTCGTGCCAGCGTTCGTCCTCCGTGAGCCGGTAGAGACTGACTGCGGCGATCGCTCGTTGGACCTGCACGTCCGGATCCGCCGGTGGATTCTGGCGGACGGCGTTTTCGGTCCATTCCATCGCGGCGGTGGCGGATGCCGCGTACTCCTCGGCGAGGGCGTCGTCGTACGGCCGCAGGGTGGCGGCGAGATCGGCGACCACGCCGGCGTAGATCGCGCTGCTCCAGGGGTCGGGGGCGTATGCGTGGACCGTCAGCTCCTCGGTCCACGATGTGCTGCCATCGAGTGGGTGGTCGGCCGCCTCGATGCCGCCTCGCACGCCGCCGTCGGGCAGCTGCATGCGCCGATAGACGTCGATCGTCCAGCGGGCTTCGTCGAGAAGATCCGGAATGTGATCTCCGGACTCGGGAAGATTGAGCTCGAGGGTCGCCGCCGTGTCCGGGTATTCATGGACGAGGTCGATCAGGCGGCGGGCCATCCACAGGTGCTGGATCCGACGGTCCCAATCGCCGCCGTCGAAGTGGCCGCCCCACGCATCGGTCAACACGTCGTCCGTGGCACCGGCAACCAGTTCGGAGAAGAGCGGTCCGTCGCCCCGACCATTCGCGTCCTCGAGGAGTGTCTGGGTGGACGCGGTCACGATCACGCCGTCGTCGGGGTGGTACGGCCGTGGTCGTTCGAGGGCGGTGTGTGGAGCGCCGAGTGCCATGCCGCTTCGCTGGTGGAACAACGACCGCGCAACGGTTGCGGTGAGCGCCTGCCACGGCCCAGCTTCGGTGACGGTGAACCGGCTCGAGCATCCGACCGTGTCGATGCAGAACCGGACCGGTCCGTCCGCAGCGAGCCCGTCGAGAGAGAACGAGGTGGTTGGGCCACCGGTCAGGTCACCGCGCCACAGCTCGGAGGTGTCGTCGGCGACGAAGGCCTCGCCGGGAACCGCCAGAAGCGTCGCCCCGGCCTCGTCGATCACCCGTCCGATTGGATCGTCGAGACGAATGGGGTCGGAGAGCTGAGACCAGCTCGAGTGGTACGCACGCTTCGCTCCATCGCCGTCCGCCCAACCCAGGTGGGTCGTGTGGACGGCGGGGCTGTAGGAGAACGGGTCGATCGTCGTCCGGCCGACGGTTCCGTCGGTGAGCGCGAGTGCGACCTCGCCGTCGCCGATGGTGTCGCCCAGGCGGACGTGGACCCGATGCGCCATGGCGAAGACGTCGGCATCGATCTGACCGGTGGGTGCGGCCCAGCGGCCCACGTCGACCACATCGATCTCGCGGTCGGCGATCGTCGCCTGCAAGCCGGCGGGGGCGAACAACGCATCCACGTCGACGTCGGGTCCGGGAACCCAGCTCGCGCCGTTCTCGTCGTACACCACCTCACCGATCTGAAACTCGACCTGGAGAACATCGGCGGCCACCCGGCTGATGCGCATCCGGTCGGGCTGGAGTGCCGTCCCCGTCATCGGCCGCAGCGGTCCCCGCAACTCGTATGCGGCGACGGTGAGGTCGCCCACGGCACCACCGGCACTGTCCCGGTATCGAACGAACAGCTCCTGGACGCCCGTGTTCGGCGTGGCGTGTTCGAGATCGGCGATCGTCCGCCACTCGGCGGAACCGAACGTGGGCTCTGGCGCAATCTGCACCTCCGCCGCGCCCGACGGGGCGACGAGGTCGATGGCCACGACATCGTCCACGAGCTCGTGATGAAGTGTGACGGTCCACTGTCCCGAGCGGTCGATCATCGGCACACCGGATTCACCACCTCCCGAGTCGGGGTCCGGGTCGGTGTCGGCGAGCGCGAGGTCGCTCGGCTCGCCTTCGGGCGGCCAGACGCGATTCTCCTCCTGTTCCTGGGCGATCGGAGGTCCCGAACAGGCGGAGGCAACGAGGACGCCGACGACGAGGGTCGCGACCAGTCGACGAGCTGTGGAGGTCACGCGGCGACGGCGACCACGGTGGGCGTCATCGCCCGCGCCCGAGACACGGACTCGGCCACCACCGTCTCGGAATCCTGCCCGAGCTGAACATCGATGAGCGCAATGAGTGCTGAGTCACCGACGTGGGAGCGCAGGTACCAGAGATCCTCGAGATTCGCGAAGACGATGCTGCCGCGGAGATCTGAGAGCTCCTGCACGGCCAGGTCGACAACGTCGCTCAGACGCGTCCGCGACAGCGTCTGCACGCCGGAGGTTCGGGCGAGCCGTTGCTCGTCGGCGTCGTCGGTCAGCACCGTCACGTCGTATCCGTGTTCTGCGAAGTGCACGGCCAGCTCAAGCGTGAGCGCCCTGGCGTGGGCGCGACTCTCCGTGGAGGAGAACCCCACCAGCTGGAGACGGTCATCGACAAACGACCGTCGGAGTTCCTGGCTCAGGCGGAGCACGCGGCGGTGATCCTGGCGCCCGACGTCCGGCCAGAACGTCGAAGTGATCCGCGTGGCAGACGCTTCCGTCACCTTGCCGCGATCGAGGGCAACCACCAGCGCCAGCGCAAGGAGCACGCCGATCAGCGCGCCGTGTACGGGGCCGAGGCCGGTGCCGTCCTGCACGGGAGCTGCCGGCCCAGCGGAAAGGCTGACGATGGCGAACGGCGTGACCTTGGCGCGTTCGGCTCGGAGAGCGATGAGCGTCGTTCGGGCGGCTTGTACGCCGTCATTCCGACGGGCGTGTTCCGCGGCCAGCGAAGGATTCGCGGCGAAGAGGTCGGCGATGGTCACCGAACGGTCCGTCTCGAGCAATTGGTCGATCCGGGCGTCGCTGTCGGCCAGCGCCGATTCCGCTGCTGCGACTTCCGATTCGGCCGCGACGATTGCACCGTCGAGGTCGCCGGTCTTGCGTTCGTTCGCTTCGACGAGCCACGACTCGGCCCAGAAGTTGACGGCTGCGATCGTGGCGTTCTCTTCCGGACCTTCGACCCGAAGGTCCACCACGTCGGTGTCGGTGCGCTGCGCCACGGTCATGTCCGTGTCAGCGTCGATGCCGGAACCCACCGCTCGGGCCACCCTCCGTCGGAGGTCGAGGCTTGTGATGAAGTCCATCTCGTTGACGACGATGCGTTCAAGCACCTGATCCGATCCGTAGACGTTGCGGTCGGAACCGATCTCGACCGTCGCTTCGGCAACGAAGCGGTCCGTTCTGCCGGAGGCGGCCAACAACCCGAGTGCCGCGCCGAAGACGACGAACGCGCCGATGAGGTACCAACGACGTCGGGCAGCCGTGAGGAGTCGGTCGAGCTCCATGGGTCAGCTCGGACCCTTGTATTCGACAAGACCGGTGTGATGGCCGCGAAGCCGATTCCGGTGGTAGGTGAACATGCCGGTGAGCTCGGCGAACTTTCCGAGCACGACGTGTCGTGCGTACATGCCGGCGCTCGAGGACGGGTCGCCGAGACCGATGCGCCACTTGCGAATCTTCCACCACAAGACGGGGTACCCCACGGCGAGTGTCGCACCGAGGAACGCGAACGGTGTCACGAGCAGACCCAGCAACACCGACGTCACAATCGTCAACGGGAGTGCACCGGCCCAGAACGCAATGCTTCGGACTTCCTTGACGTAGTGGCCCTCACTGCCGTGCATCGCGGCGCCTTCTGCGTACGCATGGCCGGCTCGCTTCGTTCGCTTCCACCACTGACCGAAGGACGAGATCGCCGCGTCATGCAAGGTCATCTCGGCATCGATGCGACGAATCTTCCAGCCGCCGGCTCGAAGACGGAAGCTGAACTCCGGATCCTCGCCGGCAATGAGCGTCGTGTCGTAGCCGCCGGCGTCTCGCCAGGCTGCTGTTCGGAAGAGCACGTCGCCGCCGAAGGCATCAGCATCACCGATCGGTGTGTTCCACTCCATGTCGCAGAGGCGGTTGTAGTTCGAGGCGTCCGGGAAGCGTTCGCGCCGGCGGCCGACCACGGCAGCGATGCGAGGGTTCGATCGGAGCTCGGCGAGACCGGCCTCGATCCAATCCGGTTGCAGCTCAGTGTCGCCGTCC
>CALBVR010000094.1 GCA_937969565.1 uncultured Acidimicrobiales bacterium
CCCGATCCACGAGGAACGGCAGGTCGAACCGGGAGCCGTTCCACGTGACCAGCACCCCGGGTTGCAGGCGTCGGACGGTGTCGTCCAGCTGAGCGAGAAGCTCGGGCTCCGGGCCGTCGAGCACAACGTTCCAGTCCGGACCGGTCACCGCCACCGCAACGACCGCCGCCGTCGACGGGTCGAGGCCGCCGGCGGCGGTATCGGTCTCGATGTCGAGCCCGTACACGAGGGAAGGGGAGAGGGTTGCGCTGATGCCCGCACCATAGTCGTGGGTCCTGACAGTGGCCGAACGCGCGCGCAGCCTCGCGCATTGTGCTGCGATCGGCAACGATCCCACCACCGACAGCGCGCCCCTCCTACGTTCGGATCTGTCCGACGCATCGGCGTGATCCGATCGTCGGCGGGTGGTCGAACAACATGGGGGGAGCCGTGCGAGTAGCGGCGATTCAACACGACATTTTCTGGCAGGATCCGATTGCGACGACACATCGGCTCGCCGCCATGGTGGGAGGCGCCGCGGCGGCCGGGGCGCGGCTGATCGTCCTCCCCGAGCGCTTTGCCACAGGGGCCAGCCTGGACCCGGCGACCTTCGAAGACGAAGGTGGCCCGGCGAGCACCTTCCTGCGCGAGATGGCGGCCGAACATCACGTCTGGCTGTGCGGCACGGTCGCGCTGCGGCTCCCGGAGGGAGCCGTCGTCAACGAGTGTCAGATCGCCGGGCCCGACGGCACCGTGCATCGATCACGGAAGCTGCACCTCGGCGCCGGCCAGGAAGCGGAGATGTTCCGGGCCGGGACCCGGCCCCACACCTTCACGATCGATGACCTGCGGGTGACACCGCTGGTTGGCCACGACATTCGCTTCCCGCATGCGTTCTGGACGTCGGCGACCGACACCGACGTCTTCCTCGTGCCGGGATCCGAGCCGGAGGGACGGCGTCGCCAGTGGCGCACCCTGCTCGCAGCCCGTGCCATCGAGAACCAGTGTTACGTGGTCGGGGCCAATCGGGTGGGTTCCGGCGGCGGCATGCGCCATGCCGGGGACAGCTCGATCATCGACCCGCAGGGCGATGTGCTTGCCGTCGGGGCTGGTACGGAGACGATGCTCTTTGCCGAGATCGAATCCGCGCTGGTTCGCTTCACCCGCGACCGCAGCGACCTGTTGACCGAACGTGCTGCAGACGTGATCTCGCTCACGTAGCCATCGATTGGGCTGATCCTGCCAATCAGGAATCAGGGGCAGCTCTTGAAGGTGTCTCCGGCATCGTTGGGGAGCCCTTCGTCGTTGCCTTCGCACACGTCGGGTCCGCCGCCACCGGTGATCTTGTCGTCGTTCGGGCCGCCCTTGAGCTTGTCGGCGCCGACAGATCCCTTGATCACGTCGTTGCCGCTGCGTCCGGCGATCCGATCCTTGCCTCGGCCGCCGACGAGCACGTCGTCGCCCTTCTCGCCGAGAATGATGTCTCGACCGCCTTCGCCGCGGAGTTCGTCGTGGCCGGCACCGCCGTAGATGCGGTCGCCGCCCTCGCCGGCGAACACGAGATCGTCGCCGTCGTCACCGTAGATGCGGTCGTTCCCATCGCCACCACAGATGACGTCATCGCCGCCGAGGCCCCGAATCGTGTCACTGCCGGGGCCGGCCAGAATGACGTCGGCGCCTTCGGTTCCCTCGATGACGTCGTTTCGTGTCGTGCCTGTGATCGTGGGCTCGAGGCCGTTGCAGGTGCCCGTCACCGGTGCGTCGATGAACAGGGAGGTGTTGACGTCGTAGGGATCGAGGCGGTCGAGGAAGACGTGTCGGCCGACATTCCAGGCTCGGCTGTCCTTGCCGTCGCGGCCGAATCGGGCGCCGTCGTGACCGATCAGCAGGCCGCGGTCGATCACCTCGATCGACTGCACACCTTCGAGGGCGTCACTGCCCGGATCCCAGACAAGCGCCTTGCCAGTCGCAGGATCGAGCGCGGCGACCTGGTCCCGGTAGACGACGGCCGGAGCGAATCGAGCTGCCGGGAAGAGCCCATGGCAGCTGTTGCTGTTGCTGAATTCGCCGTCCCCGGGCCACGGGTCCGGAGCGAGTTCGCTTTCCACCCAACAGAAGTGGCCGCCGATGAACACGGCGTCGTCCGTGATGCCGACAGCGTATGTGCTGTCGAAGTTCCGGGCGATCCAGATGGGTTCCTGGCCGGAGTCGTTCCGGCTCGTGATGTCGAACGCCATTGCGGCGTCGCGCCCCATGAACGGGAAGTCGCCACCATCGCCGACGACCACGACGTAGGAGCCGTCCGGGGAAACCTCGGCGTCGACGGTGGTCACGACGTTGACGCCCCAGAAATCCGTCTGCCATCCGAGGAGCGTGTCGTTGACGGTGTCGATCAGCGCAATGCCCTTGCGGGTCTGGCCGTCGACGGTCGTAGCCCGGTGGGCGACGACGAGCGTGCCGTCGGCGGTGACGCCGAGATACTTCGGGCCGAAGGGTTCGCCGGCGTTGCGGGTGCTGCCGGTGATGTCGAACGAGAAGTTCGGGTCGACCGTGCCTGTGGCGGGATCGAGCTCGGCGATGCGCCCGCGGGCCACATCGTTGATCGTGGTGAATTCTCCACCGACGAAGAGCTGATCGTCGTGGAGCACGATGTCTCGCACCGGACCGTCGGCGAGACCGACGAATTCGGTGTCGACCGAGCCATCGGTGAGCGAAAGGCGGGCAATGCGTTGGCGAACGTGACCGTCGACTTCGCCGAACTTACCGCCGATGTAGACGTGTGTGTCATCTCCGGCAGGCTCGACGGCCAGGACGACGGCGTCGGAGGAGAAGCGGGTGACGGTCGGGCGGAACGCGTGGTTGAACTCGCCGGTGTTGATGTTGTAGGCGTACACGGCCGCCTGATCGACGACGGTGCCATCCTGCAGTTCGACCTGGAGGAAGTCCCCGCCCACGACGATCCACTCGCCGACCTGCGCGGCGTCGAACGCCGTTCCGTCCAGGGCCTTCGGGAGATCCCGGCGTGGCTTCTCCGGTGGGAGGTCGACGATGATTGCCGCCTCGGCGACGTCCTCATCCGCGCTGGTGAAGCCAACGAGTGACCCAACCCCAACGAGGAGGAGGGCTGCTGCTCCCAACAGCGCGAACAGCGCGGCACGACGACCAAAAAACACCATGGTCAGTGCATCGGCGGCCGAAGGCGGTCACCTTTGCGGTTCTTGTGGCCCATTTCGGCAGGTGAAAGAACCCCGGGTTACGGTTGGCGTGCGCTCCGAAGCGTCAGGGAGTGAGCGCTGCGACGACCCGCTCGACGGTCGAGTCAGGAAGGTCGAGGTGGGTCACCAGCCGGCCGGCGCTGTGGCCAACGGCGGCCAGAATTCCGGCACCCTCCATTGCGGCCGCCGGGTCGCCCGGATGATCGGAGAGGTCGACGAACACCATGTTCGTGTTCACCGCAGTCACCATGACTCCCGGCACGGCGGCGAGTGCCTCGCCGAGGGCGTTCGCCATGGCGTGATCATCGGCGAGTCGGGCCCGGTTGTGGTCCAACGCATGGATTCCTGCCGCCGCGATGATGCCCGCCTGGCGCATGCCGCCGCCAAGAATCTTCCGCCACCGACGGGCCTGCGCCATCATTTCGGCCGGTCCGACGAGGACGCTGCCGACCGGAGCGCCGAGCCCCTTGGAGAGACACACGGAGATGGTGTCGAACGGGGCCGCGATCTCGGATTCGGGAACGCCGTGCGCGATCGCTGCGTTCCACATGCGGGCACCGTCGAGATGATGTCCGAGGCCGAACTCGTCGGCGAATGCACGCGCTTGCGTGAGGTAGTCCATCGGGAGCGCTCGGCCGTCGGTCGTGTTCTCGAGCGCCAGCAGGCGGGTGCGGGCGAAGTGTGGGTCGTCGGGCTTCACCTTGCTGCGCAACACGTCGAGGTCGAGCGTGCCGTCGGGTGAGAACTCGATCGGTTGCGGTTGGATGCTGCCCAGCACCGCGGCGCCGCCCGCTTCGTACTTGTAGGTGTGCGCGTTCTGGCCGACCAGGTACTCGTCGCCGCGCTGGCAATGGGCCATCAGCGCACAGAGGTTCGACTGCGTCCCCGACGCCACGAACATCGCCGCTTCCTTGCCGAGCAGTTCGGCGGTCTTCCGTTCGAGCTCCTGCACCGTCGGATCGTCGCCCCAAACGTCGTCGCCGACGGTGGCAGCCGCCATGGCATCACGCATCTCCGGGCTCGGTCGAGTGACGGTGTCGCTGCGAAGGTCGATCAGGTCGGAGTGTTCTGAAGTCACCCGGGCATCGTAGAACTCCGGACGTGCTCAGGGCGAGGCCCGCGTGGTCGGGGTGAAGGCCATCGCCTGCTCTACGATGAGCGGATGGCATCACCGGACATGGGTCTCGCTCGCGCGGTCGACGCATTCATCGAGGAGCTCTCCACCACGTTGGAGCCGATCGTCTCCACTTCCTTGCAGCGAACGTCGGAGCAGCTCCAGAAGGATCTTGCACTCGACGCGTTCAACCTGTCGGCGGCGTTCATCGACTGCGATGACAGCCACTCCGACCAGGAGCTCGAGGCGTTCATCGTCGCGCTCGAACAGCACTTCCCGGACCTCCTCCCGGAGGACACCTCGCCGCAGGATGTTCGCTCTGCCGGCATCGTGACCGGCAAGTCGGCGTGGCTCGGCGAGCCCTCTGGCCTGTTCACGTCGCTTGTCGCGGTGGACCAGTCGGGTGGTACGGCCTACTCGAGCGTGTACTACGAGCACGCCCTGCGGGTGGCCCACACGACCATCTCGATCGACGACTACACCTCCCGTTTCGAGCTCAGCGGCGTGGAGAAGTTCCGCTCGATGCTGCTGCGGGCGATGAAGTCCGGCGGCGTCAACTCCGGCGCGTCCGTCGCCACCACGGGCGGTCCTGCACCGGCAGCCGCAGCCGCGGGCCCGGAGCCGGAACTGCCACCGGAACGGGAGCTCGACGACCTGCTGGAGGAACTCGATGCGCTGATCGGGCTCGACGAGGTGAAGGAAGAGGTCAAGCTCGTCGCCGCCCTTCTTCGGGTGCAGAAGCTCCGTGAGGATCGTGGACTTCCGGTCATCGACTCGAGCCGTCACCTCATCTTCGTGGGCAACCCCGGTACCGGCAAGACGACCGTGGCCCGGCTGCTGGCGCAGATCTACCGCACCCTCAAGGTGGTCGAGAAGGGGCACCTCATCGAAACGGACCGCGGCGGCCTGGTCGCCGGATTCGTCGGACAGACCGCAACCAAAGTGGCCGAGGTGTTCGACCGGGCCGAAGGTGGTGTCCTGCTCATCGACGAGGCGTACTCGCTCACTCGTGGCGGCGAGAAGGACTTCGGCCGTGAAGCGATCGACGCCGTCGTGAAGCTGGTCGAGGATCGGCGGGATCGGCTCGTCGTCATCCTGGCCGGCTATCCGGACGAGATGGCCGACCTGGTCGAGGCGAATCCCGGTATGGCGTCGCGCTTCCCCCGGACCATCCGCTTCGACGACTATGACGACGAGGAACTGCTCGCCATCTTCGAGCTGATCGCCAACGGGCAGGAATATCACCTGGACGACGGAGGCCGCGAAGCCGTGACCGGGTGGTTCGCAGCCCAGCAGCGCGGCCACGGTTTTGGCAACGGTCGTGCCGCCCGCAACCTGTTCGAGGCGTCGGTGGCTCGACATGCGACCCGCATGGTCGACATCGAAGACCCGTCGAACGAAGAGTTGATGACGCTCAACGCGGACGACATCGGTCTGCCCGAAGGCGCCGAGGATGCCGAGGCCGGCGGAGACGGTTCGGCCAGCGAAGAATGAGCCGCCGGATCGTGGCCGCTCTGGCTGCCGTCGCCTTCCTGATTGCGCTGGCCACGCCTGCGTCCGGCCAGCAACTCCAGGTTGACATCGCCGACGCGATCGCCGATCGGGGTTGGTGGGACGACAGCGGCACGCTCGACGCCGATCGGCTGGACGCGCTGGTCGCGGCTTCCGACGGAACGATCGGATTCGGTTACACGGAACGCTCCTTCGATGTGGCGAGCGATCCGAACCTGCAGGCGGCCGCGCTCTTGGCGCAATCGGCGCTCGACGAGCTCACCGCACGCAATCCTGCGGTCAATACCGTGCTGCTCGTCACCGGAGATCAGCGAAGCGGCGCCAGCGAAGTCTTCACGTTCAGCCGGGTGATTCTGGCGTTGGACGGATGGGAGGCGGGTGGCGACGTCATCGACTCGTTCGCCTCCGTCGTCGATCGGTTGAACGACCCGGCCCTGGCCGCCGACACGAGCCAGGCCACCGCCGAGAGCGGGAACGGGGCCGATACGGTGGCCTCCACCGACGATCCGGGAGCGTTCACCATGGGCCGACTCATCTTCCTTGGAGCCATTGCGATCGCCGCATTCGTGCTGTGGAACACCTACAAGCTCCGTCGCAACCGTCGTCGAACCGTCACGACGTCAGGCGCCCGCGACGACACCGCAGCCCAGCTGACGGCGATGAGCGATCTCATCCTCGACCTTGAACCTCGAGTCACCATCGCCAACGACATGGACTTGAAGGAACGGTTCACGCTGGCATCACGCACCTACAGCGACGTCCGCGAGGCCGCCGAGGAAGCGGTGACCGGGCACGAGATCGCCGACCTGCGCCTGCAGATCGCCGAAGCACGGTGGAAGCTCGACGTGATCGACGCCGAACTCGATGGTCGCCCCGCACCACCACAGCCGCACCGGCGGGACAATACAGGCAGCGCCTGGGACTCCACCCGGGGAACCGGCGGCGGACCGCACTGAGCGTCGCCCATCCGCACGCAGCGTGAGCGTGCTGACTACAGTGCTGCTTCGGAGTGGGGGCTGTCACAGCTCGTTTTCAGCGCCATGTCCGCATGGCGTGGAGGTCCCCCACATTGCGCTACATCTTCCTTGCCGCCGCGTGCACGCTCGGCGTCATCGCAGGGCTTCTTGCGCTTCCGTCCATCGGTGAGCCGCACGCCCGGCTGGTCGAACAGTCCGTCGGGGACCGACTGGCGCAAGCCGCACAGGTCGAGGCACTTGCCTCGTCTTCCACCACAGCTCCGGCCGCCAGAACGCTGACCGGTCCGTCTTCGGCGCCACTGCCGCTGGTGGACATCGACACGCCGGATGTCGAGCGCGCGGATGAGGTCGACGTCGAGGTCGCCTCCGCCGTGGAGACCGAGAGCACGACAACGACCGCAGCACCAACCACGACCACCACCACCACGACGACGACAACCACCACGACGGTTGCGCCGACCACCACAACGACCACGACGACCACGGCTGCCGCCGAGCTTTCGAATGACACGGGGGATGGTGGCGTTCTCATCAGCCCGTCCGGCGTGGTCCTCCCGGTCGTCGGACGCACCTCCGACGGTTGGCGGGCGATGACGCCGTGCGGTGTTGAAGTCACGCTCGACGCTGGGACGCGTATCCAGCAGGTGGACGTTGTTCTCGACCCCGGCCACGGCGGAAGCGAAACAGGCTCCGTCGGAGCAGGCACCACCGAGAAGGTACTGAACGTTCGAATTGCCGAGATCGTCCAGTGGTACCTGGAACGCGAGGGCTACTCGGTGCTGCTCACCCGAACGAGCGACATCCGAATTCCGCTGCGGTCCCGCGCCGAGATCGCCAATGCCCTCGACCCTCTGGCCTTCGTGTCGATCCACCACAATGGTGGCGCGACCCGCCGGCAGGACACGCCCGGTTCCGAGGTGTTCGTCGATGGTGGCAACCCGGATGCCCGCCGGCTCGGTGGGCTCATCTTCGAAGAGATGATCGATGCAATGGACGACTTCGAGGCTGAGTGGGTGGGATCCTGGCGCAACGGCGTCTCCGCCCGGTTCAACGATGATGGCGAAGACCTCTATGGCTTGCATCGCTACACGCCTGACGTGCCGTCGGTGATCACCGAGGTCGGTTACCTGAGTAATCCGAGCGAAGCTCAGCTCTACATCGACAACGATGTGCAGTGGGCGCACGGCCGCGCCATTGCCCAGGGGCTGATGCGCTGGGTGGAGACCAGCGCGGAAGGCTCCGGCTACCTCGAGGACTTCGTCGATTCGAGTTCGAGCGGAACGGGTGGCTTCGACGGCTGCACCGATCCTGACCTCTTCTGATCCGAACCGCTCGTCACAGCCGCAACACGAGGACCAAGGCCAGGATGCCGCGGAGCGTCCAGGCTGCCGTGCGCCACCAGTTCGTTCGAACGAGTCGGCGGTGGGCGTCCGCATCGAAGCCCTGACTCAGCGCCTCGTGCGCAGGGATCGACGCGGCGACGGTGACACCGATCGCGACCGCTTCGAGCAGCCCGCCGGCAGTGGCGATCAGTCGATCGGTTCCCGTGGGCGCCATGAAGAACACGGCCAGAACGGCGATCCCCTCGATGAGCCATGCCGGGCCGACGACTCCGCCCATCCGAGTCATGTGGCTGGTCTGGAAGGCGGCGTAGCCGTCCTCGCCGATGGAGGAGAACGACGGGTAGTGCACGATCTGGATGGTCCAGATCAGGCCGACCAGATACCAGGTGGCGGCCAGGTGCACGGCAACGATGGTGCTCCACATGATCAGTTCGGTGACCAGAAGGCGACGGAACCGTCGGCGATCTTCGCTGGGTCGGCGTCATCGTCGACCACGTCAACCCAGATCCCGTCTTCGCCGGCGACGCTTCCGGCGAACACGAATGCTCGGCTGTCGGGCGACCAAAACCGGTGGCTCTGGTTGTACTGATCCGCAAACGGCAGGTATTGCTGGAGCATCGTCGGCGTCGGCTCGTGGTTGGGGCCACGGGTGGTGACGGCATCGCGGGTGAAGAGCCACCGGCTGCCGGCAGCGTCGATCTGCAGTGCGGCAAGCCACGATCCATCCGGGCTCCAGTTGATTGCGACGACGTTGGGGTGGGGGAGTGTGTCGACGTCACCGGTGGCCAGATCAACGATGGAGACGAGGCCGTCGGGCAATTCCTCCAGGGTCTGGAAGCTGGCCTGTTCGAGCTGAGGTGTGGACGGATCCGGGCTGACCAGCACGGCGACCCGGCTGCTGTCCGGTGAAGTGGCCATCGAGATCGCCCCGTCGAGCCGGGCGATTCGGCGGATCGTGTCATCCGAGTCGACCTGGACGAGCTCGAATCCGTTCGGCGCAGCAAGCGAAATGAGGAAGGACTCGTCGGCGAGCACGGCGGGGCTCTGGAACACGCCGACCGGGGCGGGCAGCTGGAGGTTCGCCCCGCTGGCGTCGTCGAGATCGAGGCGGGCGACGGAGGTTGCGTTGACGGCAAGAACGACCCGATCTCCCTCGTCCGCCCAATCCAGATAGAAGGGCTGGCCCAGGGCGATTTCTCGAGTGGTTCCCGCATCGGCGTCGTGCACGTCCAGCTGGATCGGGCCGCCGCCGGACGATCGAAGGGTCGCCACCTGATCTCCGGCAGCGTTCCACGAGTGGTAGAAGACCGGGGTCCCTGTGGGGATCGCCGTGGTGGTGTCGTCGGTCAGATTGTGGACCCGAACACTCGGACCGGCGGCGGTGATGGAGGTCCACGAGAGGCGCTGACTTCCCGGCGCCCATGTGGGCTGCGACAGCAGTGTGTTCGCTTCGTCTGCCACCGAGCGGCGCTGCTCGCCGTTCGGGTCGATGATGTCGATCGTTCCTTCGTCGGTCGCGACCACCAGCCGTCCGGGGAGCGACGCAAGCACTTCGGGGCTGACAACCAGCGGGGCTGCAACGGGTGGTTGGGTGCTCGATGTCGTGGTTGGTGCCGGCGCCGCGGTCGACGGCTCGGGCTCCTCCTCTGCGGAGGCGTCGTCACCCGTGCACGCAGCACTCAGCAGCCCGGCCAGCAGGACCGCAGAGACCGTGAGTCGACGCAACACCATGCCGCGACGGTAGCGGCCACCGTGAAAACGGCGAGGACCGGATGGCGCCAGGGCACCATCCGGTCCTCAACGAGGTCGTCGGTTCAGCTGAACGGATCCGTGTCGCCGGTCCGGTTCAGGAACGTCTCCCGGGTGGGGCGCTTCTTGCGATCCGGGAAGCGCTTCACCAGTTCCTTGGCCTGCTTGATCCACTCATCCCGGTCGATGCGCCCGGGGAACGAGAGCGCCTCGTCCACCGTGGCCACGTCCTTGCGGGTGAAGGCCGCAAGCTGCTCCCACGCCTGGATGCCGTAGTCGTTCAGGGTCTTCTCGAGTACCGGGCCGATGCCATGCACGACCTTGAGGTCGTCCTTGTGGCCCGCGCCCGGCGTGCCGAGCTTCGTGGTGCCCTTCTGCCAGGACGGCTTCTTCTTCGGCTTCGGCGCCCGTTCCACCGGCTTGTGGCCGTTCTTCATGATGGCCTTGGCCTGCGCAACCCATTCGTCCCGCTCGATACGGCCGGGGAAGTCCTCGAGTGCGGCATCGACCTTCGCCACATCCGCCTTCGTGAAGGCGGCGAGCTGCTCCCAGGACTGGATGCCGAAGCTGTTCAGCAGCGTCTCCATCTTGGGCCCGATGCCGTTGATCTCCTTCAGGTCGTCCTTGTGGTCGGAGCCGGGCGTGCCGACCTTGGTCGTGCCCTTCTGCCATGCCGTCGCCGAGGTCTTCGCCTTCGGCTTCGGAGCCGCAGCCACGGCAGCAACGGCCACCGTGCCCGCCGCCAGCTGCTTCTCGAGCTCGGCAATGCGGGCATTGCGCTCGTCGACCGCAGCCTTCAGGCGAGCCAGTTCAGCGTCGTCAGCGCCGCCCGACCGTGCGGCCGACTCCAGTGCGGCGATGCGGCGATCGCGCTCGGCGATCTCGACCCGCATCTGACCGAGTTCGGCCGCCGGCGTTCCGGACATCTCACCCTCGAGCTCGGCGATGCGGGCGTTGGCGCCGTCGAGGTCGCCTCGCAGTGACGCCATCGCCGCAAGATCGCCTTCCAGCTCGCCGATTCGGCCGCGTGCGCCGTCCAGGTCGCCTTGCAGGGCTCCCATGTCGCCGAGCTGTGCTTCCAGATCGCCGATGCGACCGCGTGCGCCGTCCAGGTCGCCGCGGAGTCCGCCCATTTCGCCGAGCTGGCCTTCGAGTTCGCCGATGCGGGCGTGGGCTCCGTCGAGGTCGCCTCGCAGGGATGCCATGGCGGCGAGTTCGCCTTCGAGTTCGCCGATGCGGCCGCGTGCGCCGTCGAGGTCGCCTTGGAGGGCTCCCATGTCGCCGAGCTGTGCTTCGAGTTCGCCGATTCGGGCGTTGGCGCCGTCGAGGTCCGTGCGGACTCGGCCGGCGTCGGCTTCGAGGTCGGCGAATCCGGAGACTCGCATGTTGGCGTCGCCCAGTTGGGCTTCGAGGTCGGCGATTCGGGCGTGTGCGCCGTCGAGGTCGCCGCGGAGGCCGCCCATTTCGCCGAGCTGGCCTTCGAGTTCGCCGATGCGGGCGTGAGCTCCGTCCAGGTCTGCTCGAACACCGCCAAGATCACCAAGCTGCGCCTCCAGCTCGAGGACCCGTGCGTTGGCACCCTCCAGATCGCCCCGAAGCGAGCCGGCGGCTGCAAGCTCACCCTCGAGAACGGTCAGACGGGCGTTGGCGCCGTCGAGGTCGCCCTGCAGCGCTCCCATCGTGGCCAGCTGACCTTCGAGTTCGCCGATGCGGACATTTGCGCCGTCGAGGTCGGCCTTGACCTGACCGGCGTCTGCCTCGAGGTTTGCGAACCCGACGAGCTGCGACTGCGCACCGCCGAGTTCGCCTTCGAGATCCGCAATGCGGGCCCGTGCGCCCTCGAGCTCCGCGGTCGACGAGCCGACCTGGGCATCGAGATCGGCGATGCGTGCCTGCGAGCCATCGAGCTCGGCCCGCACCGAGGCGAGGGATGCCTCGAGTTCTGCGGAGCGGCCCGACGTTGTCTCCAAATCGCCGATCAGCGCAGCCTTCGTCGAAACATCGGCTTCCAGGTCACCCATTCGGGCGGTTGCGTTTCCGAGATCGACCTCGAGACCCGAGATGCGTCCGTGCGCCGCATCGAGGTCGGCGCGGACCGAATCGAGTTCGCCCTCGAGTTGGGCGCCGCGGCCGTTCGCCGCATCGAGATCCGCCCGAGCCGCAGCGAGGCTGGCATCGAGGCTCGCGTTGCGGTCGGTCGCCGAAGCAAGATCTGCTCGGACCTGCTTCGTCTCACCCTCGAGCGACGCAAAGCCGGCGATGCTCGTCTGGGCCGAGCCGAGGTCGGCTTCGAGACCGGACACCCGGGCGTTTGCCCCGTCGAGGTCGGCGTTGAGCGAATTGATTCGGCCAGTGGCCGCCTGCAGCTCGGCATCGAGGCGAGCGTTGGCATCCAGAGACGCATCGAGCTCGCTGCGAGCACCGTCGTAGTCGGTCGTGAGGGAGGCGAGACGACCGGAGATGGCCGTCCGCTCGTTCACGACCTCATCGTGGGCCGCACGAACGGAGACCAGCTCGGCTTCCGCCGCCCGGGTGGCCGAGAGGTGCGTGTTCCATTCGCTGGACGTGATGGTCCGGCGACGCCAACGCCAGAACAACCAGCCGACCAGCAGACCGAGAAGGAAGGCGAGAAGAAGGGGGAGAAGAAATTCGAGTAGTAGCCAGCTCATGATGCGTGGGACTCCTTGTGTGATGCGTTCGTTGTTTCGTGCTTGATGGGATGGGAGAGCGTCATGATCAGAAGCTCTCTCGGGCCGTGAATTCGACACGGCGGTTCTGCAGTCGACCCGCTTCGGTGGTGTTCTCGGCGATCGGCTGCGACTCGCCATATCCGACAGCCCGGAGGCGGCCTTCGTCGATGCCCTGTTCGATCAGGTAGGCGACCACCGAGTCGGACCGGCGTTGCGACAGGTCGAGGTTGTACTCGTCGCTTGCTTGCGAGTCGGTGTGGCCACCGGTCTAGACCACGGGCCGCTGATAGCGATCCATGGCTGCAACCACCTTGTCGAGGGTGCCCTTCGCCAGATCGGTGAGCTCGGCTGAGTCGGTGGCGAAGACCACGTTCTCCCGGATCTCGTCCTGCAGCGAATCGAGTTCGGCCTGCAGGAGATCGATCTCTTCTTCGAGCGACGGTCCTGCCGGCGCTTCGACGACCGTGAGATCGCCACCTGGTCGCAGGCCGGCGTCGGCGGCTGCGGCAACCGCAGCGTCGATCGTGTCCTTGGCCGCATCGTCGAGGGCAACACCGTTGACCGTGAGGTCGGTGTCGTTCATCGATGCGTCGCCGGACTCGAGGCCGCCGAAGGCCGCAAGGCTTGCAGCAAGCGCCGTCACCTTGGCATCCGAGCCGTCGACCGCTTCGTCGAGGCCGAGCACGTTCAGGTTGTTGATCACGTTGCCCTCGCCGACAACCGCTGCCGCAGCGGCTTCGAGCTCGGCCGAATGGGCGTCGGTCAGGACGTCGCCATCGAGCACGATGGTGGAGCCGTCATAGTTGGCCGAGACATCGAGGTTGCCGAGCGGATCGGGTGCCGTCACGGCCACTCCGGCCCCGGCGAGGCCACCGAGGGTCGCTGCGGTTGCCGCGTCGGCTGCGTCGATCGACCCCGAGAAGTCGGTGTCGCTCAACAACAGGTCGGCGCCGAGCACACCGGCACCCAGTGCCGGAAGCACTGCGGCCATGCGGGCGATCTGGCCGTCTGCGTCTGCCGCAGAGGGCTCCAGTCCGCTGATCGTGAGCTCGTTGACGACGGGCAGTCCGGACTCCTCGGCCGCCTCGACCAGCGCGTCAGCGTGCGCCTGCGAAGGAACGTTGCCCCGCAGAACGATCTGCTGGCCATCCGATTCAGCGGTGACGGCGATCTCGCCGAGCGGCGCCGGTGCGGCGGCTTCAGCGAGCACGGTAGCGTCCCGGATGTCTGCGTCCTCCTGCGGCCCGAGGCCGTCTTCGAGGATGGTCTCGACCTGCTCAGGCGTCACGCCGGCGGGGAGCACCCCGGAGACTTCGACGTTGCGCCACTCGGCGTCGAACTCCAGGCCGGACGGATCGACGCCGGCCTCGCGGAGAATGCGCGGCGCCGCATCCTCGATGTCGTGTTCGACATGATCGATCGCCCAGATGACGCCACCGATCAATGCGGCGATGAGGAGCGGAATCATCCACCAGCCCCACTTGCGGAACCACGGTGTGGGCATCTTCCCGTCGGATGTGCCGACGAGATAGGCCTTCGACCACGTGGCCTCGCCTTGTGCGCTGCTCGACCGGGTCCCTACCCGTTCTGCTGTCGCCGTTGCAGCGCCCCGCGCGCCTGCTGCACCCTGTGATGCGGTCGTTGCAGCTTGCTCCGCTGCGTCACGACCCGCCTGGCCTTCGTCTGCCATGGGGTCCTCCTGTTGTCGCCCTGCACCCCGAAGGGTGCGTACACGTGCATGACGCACGACACGGCGAGTTTGTTGCAGGTCGTCTCACCCATGCAAATGAAAACGCAACGGCGTCGGACGAAATTCGATCCCGCCGGGGTGCCGAACGGCTAGGGAACGACGACGAATTCGATGCGGCGGTTGACCGCTCGGCCCTCTTCGGTGATGTTCGGCTCGATCGGATTCGATTCGCCGAACCCAATGGCCGTGAGGCGTCCCGGGTCGACGCCGCGGACCCGAAGTGCTTCGACGACCGCCTCCGCCCGCTCCTGGCTGAGTTGCTGATTGAAGACGGATTCGCCGTCGGAGTCGGTGTGTCCGTGCACTTCGATTCGCACACCCGGGTTCTGCGTGAGGAGCACGGCGGCCGCGTCCACGGCGGCCGAACCTTCCGGCGTCAGCGCGGAGCTGGCGGTCTCGAAGGTGATGCGGCCCGTCCCGGCTAGCTGGTCCTGGAGCCCTGGTGTTGCCGCCGGCGTCGCGGCCGCTTCGGTCGCCGCGGGTGTCGGCAGTTCGATCGCTCCACCGACGATGACGAGACGATTGTCCACGGAGCCAACGCCTTCGACCGACCGGGCGACCGCGCCGATCGCGGCGGCGTCCGAACTGGTCTGCGCCTGCCCTTCGAGAATGATCAGCCCGTTTTCGGTCCGCACGTTCACATTCCCGAATCCGGCGCGCGTCTGTGCCGCGATCACGTCGGCCACCACGTCGGGGACCTCAGGCGTCGGGTTGGCCGACGACTCGACCGAGTTCGCCCGGAACGCAAGGCCGATCACGAAGACGGCCAGCAGAAACAAGGCCAGGGGAATGAGGAAACGGGGGTCGGTCCACGACGGCTCGATGCGGACGGCATCGCCGCTCGAGACATACCGGTCCTGGTCGCGCTGCGGGCGGGGCCGGGGCGTGCGCTGCTGTGGTGCGGCGTGTTGGGGTTCATGACGTTGCGCATGCGCCATTTCGGCAACCTCCGGACCAGTGGAATCACCATCGACGCTAGGACGGACGTCTGCGCCGACGGTGGACCCCGCCGCCTTCACGGGCTCGAAAATCGAACGATGGGGCGATGCGCCGAACCGCAAGGCGCCAACGGACCCATCTCATGACGACCGTTCTGGGCCGTTGGGCTCCACCTGCTGGGTAGACGGTCCCGAATCGGTCGCTTTCGCTTCCCGGCCCAGAATGGGGGTTCTACCGTTGCCCTTGATGCAGGAACAGTTCAATCTTGACGAGGCGACACAGCTCGCACTCGATGTCGCTCAACACGCTGCGCTGGCCAATGGCGATGGTCACTGCGGCACCGAATACCTGTTGTACGGGCTGGTTGCGACCGCCCGCGGCGACCTGGTCGAACTGGCGGACCTGTTTGCGCTCAACGTGCTCCGGGTCGATCGTGCGGTGGAGCGGATCCTCGAGGACCGCGAACGCGACGGGACCGCCGTGTCCGGTCCGCCGACGCTGTCCACCCGCGCCCGTGAAGCGCTGGCCACGCCCCGCCTCGACGGGAAAGGCCCGACCGGACCGTTCGAACTCCTGCATGGCCTCCTGCTCGACGACCGTTCGGGCGCCTGCCGTGTCGTTCGCGACCTCGGCGTCAACCCGGACGAGATCCGCCGCCTCGTCGGCTACGGCATTCGTCACCTGAGCAAGCAGGAAGTGGACGAACTCATCGCCACCCTCGACCGGAGGCAGGTGAACCATCAGTCGTGGTGGGGTCCGAATCCGAACAGCCGGCTCCGCTCACTGCCCCGAAGCGGAACGAACGGTGCATCGAACGTCGCCCAGAGCGACTCCGCCGTCGTCGAACTGACCGAAGTGCACACCGATGGTCAGGGCTTCGGCTTCGGTCTCTCCGTGTCCTCGCTTCGTGACTGGGTGCTGCCGCCCACATTCGAACCGACCGAATCGCTCGTGCCCGGTGAAGGCGCCCGGTATTCCGACGGGCCCGACTTCTTCCTCGTGCAGGTGATCCTTCCGGATGGCACGGCGATGGACAATCGACGCATCGATTCCCGGTTCACGCAACTGCCCCCGGCGACGCCCCGCATGATCCAACTCGGACAGCGCGATGAACGCATCGCCACCAACGACCGTCGAGTCCCGGACCAACACGTGCTCTCCATCGACTTCTGGGCACATCCTGTTCCGACGACCGGCGTGGTCGAGATCCGCGTGGACTGGCCCGCCGAGTCCATCTCGGGCGTCGGCTCGTTCGATTGCTCGGCACTGCAGCGTTTCCGCAGCGACCATCAGGGCTGACCTTCCCGCCGCCCGGCTGGAATCCACACTTTGGGGCACCGGCCCATATGCTGCCCGGATGCGCGCCTCAAGAATTCTGTTGGCCGAACTTCTCGGGACGTACATCCTGATGCTCGGTGGCCCCGGTCTCGCCGTGCTCGCGGCGATCCCCGGCACGTTCGGTGACGCCGGCGTGCTGGCGGTTGCGCTGGGTTTCGGCTTCTCGCTGATGGTCATCGCCTACTCCGTCGGTCCGATCTCCGGCGGCCACGTGAACCCCGCGGTCACGCTCGGCATGGTGCTCACCCGGAACGTCGAGGGACGGCTCGTGCCCTCCTACCTCATCGGACAGCTCGTCGGCGCCATTCTGGGTGCGCTGACCATCTGGATCATCGCCAGCAGCGCCAGCGCAGAGTCCGCACTCGGCCGCGGGTGGACGGAAGGCGCAACCGGCGCCAACTTCGCCACGAACCGCTGGACCGATGAGTTCATGGGCTTCGGTCCGATGGTGATGGTCGAGATCATCTTCACCGCACTGCTGGTCTTCACCGTGCTCAGCACGACGAACAAGGACTACGCATCGAAGGGCGCAGTCGGGCTGCACGTCGGCGTCGTGCTCGCCCTGATCCATCTCGTGACGATTCCCGTGGACAACACCTCGGTCAACCCGGTTCGATCCCTCGGCATGGCGTTGTTCGCCGGCGGCGACTCGCTCAGCCAACTCTGGGCCTTCATCCTCTTCCCCCTCATCGGTGGCGCCGTCGGCGCCGTGCTCTGGATGGCGCTCGACGGAGAGAGCCTCGGCCCGGATGCGGCCGACGGCGACGCGATGTCGAACGCACGCCGTGCTGCGGCCCGGGCAACGGCGTCCGTACAAGAGGCCGTCGATGAGTAGGGCGTCTACAGTCAATGATGTGAGCCAGCACATGGAGATCCGATGAAGCTCGTGACCGCGGTGATCAAGCCGTTCAAGCTCGACGACGTCAAAGACGCCCTCGCCGGCGCTGGGATCCAGGGCATGACCGTGTCCGAGGTGCAGGGGTTCGGCCGCCAGGGCGGACACTCCGAGACCTACCGCGGCACCGAGTATCGGGTGCTGTTCACGCCGAAGACGCGCATCGAGGTCATCGTCGACGACGATCAGGTCGATGCGGCGGTCGAAGCCATCATGTCCGGCGCTCGCACGGAGAAGATCGGCGACGGCAAGGTCTGGGTGACACCGATCGAGGTGGTCGCCCGAATCCGCACCGGCGAGCTCGGCTCCGACGCAATCTGATTCACACCGTCCATCAACCCGAGGAGACCATCCCGATGGCTGACGTCACGATCTATCACAACCCACATTGAGGTTCGTCCCGAAATGCCTTGGCGGTCGCCGAGGACCTGGGCGTGGACCACGATGTCGTGCTCTACATGAAGGAGCCGCCGGATCGGGCGGCCCTCGAGAAGATCGTCGCCGGTCTCGAGGACCCGGTTGAGGACCTGGTTCGCAAGGACTCGAAGTTCAAGAAGCTCGAGCTGAATGCGGACGACTACGTTGGCAATCCCGAGGCGGTGATCGATCTGTTGAGCGAACAGAAGGCGCTGCTTCAACGGCCGATCGTGGTGCGTGGCAAGAAGGCCATCATCGGCCGGCCGAAGGATCGGATCGCCGACTTCCTCGCCTGAGATTTCAACGATTTCGACTCGGCGCTTCCGTCACGGGGCGTCGGGTCGTTCTCGTTTTGCGTCACTGATCGCAGTGTTCTACACAGGGGTTGGTGAGGGGACGTCGTGGTGTGATCGGGCTGGCGTGTGCGCTTGGCATCGTCGCGCTGGTGGATCCGCTCGCAGGAGCTTCCGATGCCGCTGACGACGTCCGGGTCGAGGTGGCTGGTGCGGTCGAAGAAGCGCCGGTTGGCGATCTCCCGTTGAACCTCCTCGGCGCAGCCGTGGCGGACGAGATGGTTGTCGCAGAGGCGGACGACGCTGCGGCGTCGTCGACCGTGCCCAGCACGTCGGCAGCACCTCCGACCACGATCGTTTCGACAGCGACATCGGTTGCGGCAGCGCCGACCAGCGCTTCGTCGACGGTGGCACCGACCACGACGTCCACGCTTCCGTTGTCGATCGAGGAGCAGGCGCTGGCCCTGGTGCGGTACGACTGGCAGGCGGCCTTCCCCGAGCTGCAGATCGAGTTCCTGGGGCCACGGGCGGGCCTGCGGGCCCTCACGTATCCGGCAGAGCATCGGATCGAGATCTTCGTCCGGGATTCGGACACGGCAGGTTCGTTGCACCGGGTGTTGGCGCACGAGCTGGGCCATGTGATCGACGTCGAACGCAACTCGCCGGACGATCGGGACCGGTGGTTGGAGCAGCGGGGCCTCGCGGCCTCGACGACCTGGTGGCCGAACGAGTCGGCGCCGGATTTCGCGACCGGCGCAGGCGACTTCGCGGAGGCGTTTGCGGTCTGGGAGACGGGCGTGCAGACCCAATCGACGTTGGCCGGCCAGCCGGATACCGACGATCTGGCGTTGTTGAAGGAGCTGGCCTCGTAACACAATCGACATCGCCGTGCGTGTCGGTTTGCTTCAGAATCTGACCCAACGTGCCGATGAACCCGGTATGGCACGTCATCTGCACCTCGTCCCTGCGGGACCCGATCTCGTCGATGAACTCGACGATCATGTGGTGGCGCCGGTCGAGGAAACCAATGTTGTCGACCTCGACACGGAACGCCTGCGTCGTCGTCGCTACCGGTATCACCCGGCCGCCGGACTGAACTGGCTCGACGATCTCTTCGACGACGATCCCCTCGATCCCGTCTGCTGAACCACGCCCAGCGCGCACTCCCTCACACCTGGGGGCTGCCCCCACTTGTAGTGGCGTGGCCGCGGAGGGTGGTTATCTGGGGATTGCGGTGATGGGGTAGATTTCGGGGCATGGAGGACGTGACCCGATGCGGATGGCCGACCGGCCACGAGGACTACCTCGCCTATCACGATCACGAATGGGGCCGTCCCACGACCGATGCGCATCGACTCTTCGAGAAGATCTGCCTCGAAGGGTTCCAGTCCGGACTCTCCTGGCTGACCATCCTGCGCAAGCGGGATCGCTTTCGTGAGGTCTTCAGCGGCTTCGACATCGACACCGTGGCCGCCTACACCGAAACCGACGTGGAACGGCTGCTCGGCGATGCCGGAATCATTCGCCATCGCGGCAAGATCGAAGCCACCATCAACAACGCTCAACGGGCCCGTGAACTGATCGACGAGGAGGGCTCGCTCGTCGACTGGATCTGGGCGTGGGCGGTTCCCGAACCGGAGCGGACAGACGAGGGCGGCATCCCGGCAACCACGGAACGATCCGTGGCCCTCGCGAAGGAGCTCAAACGGCGCGGCTGGAAGTTCTTCGGCCCGACGACGGCATACGCCTTCATGCAGTCCGAGGGGCTCACCAACGACCACGACGTCAACTGCTTCGTGCACGGCGCCTGTGCAGCCGAACAAGCCGCATTCCTCTCCGGGCGGGTGCTGAGGGACTGATGCCGGCTCGCGGTCGCTAGCTTGGGCTGATGCGCCTCAGCGATCAGCCTTCGGTCACCGTCGAAACCACAATGGAAGCCGCACCGCACGAGGTGTTCGCCGTCCTGTCGAACCTCGAAACGCTCGCTGGCTTCGGCACCGAGTTCCAGTCCTGCCGCTGGGTTGGTGGCCGCCCGGGAACCCTGGGCGCCTCCTTCGTCGGCGTTCAGCGGATGGGCGAGCGCGAATGGGAGAGCACCTCCACCATCACCACACTCGACACCGATCGATCCTTCGGATGGGCGGTCGGTGACGTCGACGATCCGGTTGCGACGTGGACCTTCACCCAGCGTTCGGTGCCGGACGGCACCGAGGTCCACTACACCGTCGTCGTGGGCACCGCACCGTCCGGATTGACCGATGCGATCGAACGCCACCCCGACTCGGAAGAGAAGATCATCGAGAAGCGCCTCATGATCTTCCAGGAGAACATGGTCAAGACGCTCGAGGGCATCCGCCGGATGGTTGAACGTCGCTGAACGCGAGCGGTCGGGGCCGGGCTCCGGCAAGCCCGACCCCGACCGAACGAATCAGCGAGTTTCGGCGAACTCCTGGTCGCGTTCCGGCGTGTTGTCGACTTGGATCAGTTGTCCTCGCGTGTCCTCCACCTGGCGGACGGCCGCAGCGATGGCGGTGACGATCGCAACGAGCGCGAAGACCCGCGGTGCCCGGGTGAACTTCTCGAGGATGTCGTCGATGCCGAGCGAGGTCTCGAAGATGCGCTCGATCGCCCAGATGGCCGCAACGAGTGCGAGCAGCATGGAGCCGACCTTGATGATCATCGGGTAGTAGACGGTCCGGCGCAGCAGGTACAGGGCCGGGAACAGCAGCAGGATGATGAAGGCCTGGCCGATCTCGACGCCAAGGTTGAAGCCGAACAGCGACAGCAGACGCTGACCGCGACCGACGCCGAGGTCGGAAAGCAGGCCGGCGAAGCCGAAGCCGTGGAAGATGCCGAAGGCGAAGGCGATCAGGTGCTCCTGGTTGGCGAAGATCGGTTTCAGGTTGTGGAACGCCGCAGCGATGATGGACAACGCAATCACCGTCTCGACGAACTTCCCGGGGAGTTCGATGATCTCCAAGCCGCCAAGCGTGAGCGTGATGGAGTGGGCGATCGTGAACATCGTGGCGATCTTCAGCACCCGCCACAGGCCGGACTTGAAGTCGGGCACGGGCTGCCAGCCGCCAGCCAGGGAGAAGAGCATGACGGCGGGGAGCAGCAGCACGAGCACGAACAGGATGTGGTCGGTGCCGATGAAGATGTGCTCCATGCCGAGCCAGATGGTGCCGCGCAGAGCGGCCATCGTGTTCGGGTCGTCCAGGTTCACGCTGGTGGTCGGATCGTTCGAGGACATGAGGTCGGGCTGGAAGTCGGCCTCGTTGAGGAACGTGCCTGTCACCGGGTCGGTGCGGATGGTGACGAAGCCGCTGTGGCCGGCCCGCGTGTCGAAGATGCCGGAGTAGGTGACGTCGAAGACCCGGGGTGCCTCGTCGAACACCCGGTCGACCACGAAGTTGTAGCCGGCGTAGGTCGTGTTCTCCGTGGGGACGACCTCGGTGTCGGTGAACGTGATCGGCCACAGCTCGCCGTCCATCTCGATCACGAGGCTCTCGGTGTTGAAGTCCTTCATGATGATGTTCGTGTTGGCGACGTCGTCCTCGGTCGAGGTTTCGGGGTCGAGCTCGAAACCGAACTCCTCGTTGAGGAGCGCGTAGGGATGCTCAACCTGTCCCTCCACCGTTCCATCTGGATAGATGTCGAGGAAGATCACGCTGCTCGTGCCGTCGTGGGCAGATGCTGCGCTCGTGAACGCCCACCCGAACAACGGGATGAGCGTGGCCACGAGGAGCAGCCGAATCCGGCGCACCTTCTTGGCTTCTTGGCGGGGGTTGGTATTCACGTTTGCATCACTTTCAGCCGGGGAGCCCGAGAAGTCGGGCGATGATGTTTTTCTGGATGGCGGACGAGCCGCCATAGATCACGCCGCCGAGCGCGTTGCGGACTTCGCGCTCGACTTCGTATTCGGTGACGTAGCCGCGGGCGCCATGAACCTCGAGCGAGGTCAGGGAACCACTGAGGACGGCTTCGGACGCACCGAGCTTTGCGAGCGCCGCCGCCATCATGGAGGCGTCGCCGCGTTGTTGGAGAGCTGCGGCCTTGTAGAGCAGCAGCCGGGCGGATTCATGGGCGAGTTTGATCTCGGCGATGGGGTGGGACACGCCCTGGAAGGCGCCGATCGCCTGGCCGAATTGTTCGCGTGTGCTGGCGAACTCGACCGCTTCCTCGAGCACTCGTTGGAGCGCACCGACCCCGCTGGCGAGAAGGAAGCCGCGCTCGGCCTCCATCGCCGAGGAGAACATGCTTGCTCCGGCACCCTCGGCTCCGATGCGAGCCGATTCGGGAATCTCACAGTCTTCGAAGCGAATGTTGGCGAACGGCGTGGTGCGCATGCCGGACTTGGGCTTGTTCGGGCCAACGATGAGTCCGGGTGCGTCGCCGGGGACGAGGAACGAGGTGATGCCCCACCGACCGACCTCCGGGTTGACCGTTGCGAACACGACGAACACGTCGGCGAGTGGTGCCATCGTGATCCAGGCCTTCTCGCCATTGAGGAGGTAGCCATCGGTGGTGCGCTGGGCGGTCGTGGAGAGCGAGTAGGCGTCCGAACCCGATTCGGGTTCGGTCATTGCGAATGCGCCGTAGGCGGCGCCGGTCAGGAGGTCGGGCATCCAGCGGTCCTGCTGCTCGGTCGACGCAAACCTCTGGAGCGTGAGCTGCATGGTCAGGACCTGCGAGCTCATGGCGAAGATCAGGCCTTCGTCGCGGCAGCCGTGCCCGAGCCCCTCGATCGTCAGGAGGGCGGAGCAGAGGTCGAGGTTCTGGCCGCCGTGGCGTTCGTCGGCGAGCAGCCCGAGCAAGCCCCGATCCGCCAGTTGCTTCCAGCCATCGGCCCAGAACGTGCAGCTGTGGTCCCGTTCCGCGAGGGTGGGGTCGGTGAGATGTTCGACGGCCCATCGCGAAGCGGCGACCTTGCGGGGATGGTCGATATCGAGGAGTGCTTCGAGGATCGATTCGGAGCTCGAAAGCACGCGCGGCGAGTCGGCGTCATCCGTGGACACCGGTGATGCATTTGTCGCATCTGAAACGCTCATTCGCAACGTACCTTCCAACGTGCGGGCACGATGCCCGCCGAGCCACGAGTACCACACACGGTCAGATATGCAATTTCACACCCTCGCCACTGCACCCTCATGTCCGCTTCTTCGCCACGAAGGCGACGTGCGGATGCGCGAATCTGGCATGGAGATCAATCGATGAGCCTTTCCCACATTCTTCGGCGCCAAGCGTCGGCCAGTCCTGACGCCGTGGGGCTCGTGGGGATCGGCCGTGCGTGGACCTGGGCCGAAGCGGACCTCCGGGTGGGACAGCTCGCCGCCGCGCTCCGAAAGCTGGGTGTCGAGGCCGGGGACCACGTCGGCGTGCACTTGCACAAGTCGGACGACGGATGGCTTGCGATGCATGCGGCCGTGCGGATCGGGGCCGTCGCGGTGCCGTTGGATCCTGGTGCACCACGGGCTCGACTTGAACGAATCTGCTCCTC
>CALBVR010000095.1 GCA_937969565.1 uncultured Acidimicrobiales bacterium
TGCGGCCGCCGTCCGCCCAGATCGTACGCAAGCAGGGAGGCCAAGTCCGCGCAGCATCGGACCGGCGAGGTGCACGCCCGGTGCGTCCTCCCGCAGCGCTGCTTCCAGCAGGTCGATGCGGTCGGCGTGGCCGACGTCGTATTGGGGCAGTGCCTCGATCCAGCGGGTCGCGTGATGGGCGATCGGCGGACGCTCGAGGCCGATGAGTTCGGAAAGGTCTGTGCGCACGGCGTCGAGCAGCGCGTCGTCGTTCATGTGCATCCACCGTTGGTCCGTTCGTCGCCCGACCGACACGCGAAGCACGACACGATCATCTGCGATGTGGGGCCACTTGTTGGTGGCGACCGAGATGGCCGTCACCATCCGTCCCTCCAATCGGGGCACCAGAACACCACTGACCGACGCCGGAAGGTCGATGCTGTCGAGCGGAAGCACGAGCAGGAGCAGCGCCACCGACGACGCCTCGATGGTGCGCAGTCCGTCTGCGGTCGCCGGTGCAACTGAGGCAAGAAGGTCTGCCGCCGGGCCTGCCGCAGTGGCGACCACGACCCGGTCGAAGCGTTCGCCATTCACCTGCCAGCCGTCGGAAGCACGCTCGAGGGTTGCAGGTTGACCGACGCGCAGCTCGGCACGTTCATGGACCCGTTCGCCAAGGCGATCGATCATCGACTGCAGGCCGCTCTGCGGCGTGAGGAAGACCGGCGCGTCAGGGTTCGGCGTGGCCCGGGCCTGCATCGTTCGCACGGCCTCGATCAGGCTCGGGTGCAGCTCGCGTGCGGCACCGATCTGCGGCACCCCCGCCTGAGCGCTCAAGCGATCGCTGTCGCCTGCGTTGATCCCGCCGAGCAGCGGATCCACCAGATATTCGAGCACCTCGTCGCCGAGCCGACGACGCACGAGCGCCCCCACCGATTCGTCGTTGGACGGCCGGTCGTCTGCTGCGTTGAGATCCAGTGCGGCCCGGGCAACGCCATCTCGGCTGATCAGGCCGGAGTCGGCCAGTGCATCGACGTCGGTGGGAAGGCCGAGCAGATTCGGCGGCAAGGGATGAAGGAGGGTGCCCCTGGCGATTCTGGCCTCCCGGGCAGCGGGAGCGATGAGCTCGTCATCGAGCCCCAGCTCCGCGGCGAGCTCGACCATTTCGGGCTGGCGAGCAAGGAACGCGTCCGGCGCCGTGGGCAGTTCGAGTCCATCCACGGTCGTGGTGGCGATCTTGCCCCCGAGCACGGGCGAGGCTTCGAACAGCGAGACATTCGCTCCTGAATCGATCAGGGCGTGCGCCGCCGAAAGACCCGAGATGCCGCCGCCGACGACGGCGATGCGGCGGTCAGCCACGATGCGCGTGCACGTGCTCCACAACCCGTTCGAGCACGGTCGGATCGGTGTCCGGCGTGACGCCGTGGCCGAGGTTGAAGATGTGTCCGGGGTGACCGGCGTTGCTTTCGAGGATCGTGTCGATCTCGGCGGCAACCACTTCCCACGGTGCACCGAGGATGGCCGGATCGAGATTGCCCTGCAGCGCCCGGTCGGCGGGCACCCGACGGCGAGCCTCGGCGAGGGGAACGCGCCAGTCCACGCCGACCACGTCGGCCCCAGCCTGGGCCATGAGCGGCAGCAGCTCGCCGGTGCCGACACCGAAGTGGATGCGAGGCACGCCGGTCTCGCCGATTGCTTCGAGCACCTTCGCACTCGACGGCATTGCGTAGCGTTCGTAATCGGCGGCCGACAGGGCTCCCGCCCAGGAGTCGAACAGTTGGATCGCCTCGGCGCCGTGCGCCACCTGTGATTGCAGGGAGGTGATGGCCAGGTCGGCGAGTCGGTCCATGAGCGCAAACCACAGCTCGGGGTTGCTCTTCATGAGGACCTTGGTGTTGTGGTACGTCCGGGACGGGCGGCCTTCGACCAGGTAGCTGGCGACGGTGAAGGGTGCGCCGGCGAAGCCGATCAGCGGGATGTCGAGCTCGGCCACGAGGTTGTCGATCGTTTCGAGCACGTAGGGCGTATCTGCTTCGGGATCGAGCGGACGCAGCCGGGGAAGATCGTCCGAGCTCGTGAACGGCTTCTCGACGACCGGTCCGACACCCGGGACGACATCCATGCCGAATCCGATTGCGTGCACGGGCGTCACGATGTCCGAGTAGAGGATCGCTGCGTCCACCCCGTAGCGGCGGATCGGCTGGAGCGTGATTTCCGTGGAGAGATCGGGATCGGCGATGGCGTCGTTGATGCTGCCTTCACCACGGATTGCCCGGTACTCGGGAAGCGATCGACCGGCCTGGCGCATGAACCAAACGGGCGTGATGTCGTGCGGTTCACTGCGGCAGGCGGCAAGGAACGGAGAGTCGGGGCGAGCGGTCACACCCTCAGCGTAAGGCCCACCCGACCGGGTAGACTCACCGTCCCCCCAAATCGCCGGAGATGTGATCATTCACCCCGATCTTGCTGCCGAACAAGCCGCCATCGATCACGCCTATCAGTGCCTCGAAGATGCCCGCGCCCTTGCCCGAAAACTGAGCGACACGCTCGAGGTCGGCGCTGGTGGAACCAACCAGGCGCGCTTCGAACGAGAGGCGTTCACCGAGAACATCGTCGACCGTCTGGCCCAGCTCGACATCGGTGATGCCTCGCTCGTTTTCGGTCGCATCGACCACGACGAGGACGGCCACGCCGACTCGCTCTACGTGGGCCGCGTCGGGGTCTGGGACCGGGAGCAGGATCCGGTCGTGGTCGACTGGCGGGCGCCCGCTTCGGAGCCGTTCTATCGGGCGACCGGTGTCGAACCGTTGGGCCTCCGTCGGCGCCGTCACTTCGCAAGCCGCGGCCGGGTGCTGCTCGACATCGACGACGAGCTGTTCGGCGACCTCTCGCATCTGGACGAGCAGGTCGAGTCGGGCGCCGGAATCCAGGGACACGGTGCGCTGATCACCGCACTCGAGACCGCCCGGACCGGACGACTCGGTGACATCGTCGCAACGATCCAGGGCGAACAGGACGAGATCATTCGTTCGCCACTGCCCGGCGTGCTGGTGGTGCAGGGCGGACCCGGCACCGGCAAGACCGTCGTCGCGCTCCACCGAGCCGCGTACCTGCTCTACACGCACCGCTTTCCCCTGCAGGACCAGGGTGTTCTGGTCATCGGCCCCAACCGTCTCTTCCTCGGCTACATCGAACAGGTGCTTCCCTCGCTCGGTGAGGCCGGTGTTCGCCTTGCCGTCCTCAGCGATCTCGTCGTTCCCCGGGTCCGCACGAACCTTCGGGACACCGAGGACGTGGCGGAGATCAAGGGTGATCTTCGCATGGTGGCCCTGGTCCGTCGGGCCGTCCGTCAGCGGCAGCGGGCGCTGCGTACCGACTTCTCGATCGGTTACGGCCTGCAGACGCTTCGACTCTCTCGACGCGAGAGCGAAGAGATCATCACCGAAGCCCGTCGCCGATTCCGGACCCACAATGCGGCCCGCCGGTTCATCGAGGATGAGTTCTTCGCCGCCCTCGCGAACAGCGCACGCGACGAGGTCGAAGCCACCGTCGTCCGCGAGCGCCTGCGCTGGACGCTTCCCGTCCGGGAGGCCCTGGAGTGGATGTGGCCCGTGCTCTCCCCGGCACAGCTGGTCCAGGAGTTCTACGGAAGTCGGGCGCTGCTTCGCTCAGCCGGCCGCGGGTTGTTCACCGCCGAGCAGGTCGAGCGGCTCCATCGGCCGCGCACCGAACATTCGAACGACGTCATCTGGAGCTTCGCGGATGCGCCCGTACTCGACGAAGCCCGAGCGAACCTCGGCTTCCGGCCGGGAAACAAGCAGACCGACGAGATCCGAACCCACGGCCACATCGTGGTCGACGAGGCGCAGGACCTCTCACCGATGGCACTGCGGATGGTCTCGCGACGCTCGTTGAACGGTTCGATGACCGTCGTTGGCGACATCGCCCAGGCGACGGGCTCGTGGGCACACGACTCCTGGGAAGAGGTGCTCGACCTCCTGCCCGAGAAGCGTCCGCCATCGCGTCGCGAATTGAAGACCGGCTACCGCATTCCAGCACCCGCCATGGAACTTGCTGCGAAGGTCCTGACCGAGGCCGCGCCGGATCTCGAGCCACCGGTTGCCATCCGCCGCGACGGCGACCCTCCCGAGGTCCGGTCGGTCGATGCGTTGGCTTCCGGTCTCCCGCAGATGATCCGCGAAGAACTGGAGCGCATCGGCACCGGCAACGTTGCAGTCATCGTTCCACGCTCGCTCGAGGAGTCCGTGGCGACCTGGCTGAACGACGCCGACATCCCCCATGGCGGTGCAACCCGGGCCGGCCTGCACCAGCAGGTGACCCTGATCCCGGTGTCATTGGTGAAGGGTCTGGAGACGGATGTGGCCGTCGTGGTCGAACCCGCCCGGATCGTCAGCGAAGAACGCCAGGGCATGCGGTCCCTCTACGTGGCGCTCACCCGCGCCACCAAACGGGTGAACGTGATCCACGCCGAAGCGCTGCCGGCGGTGTTGCGGGACTGACCCGCCCGCCGGTTAGTCCCGGGTGAGGGTTGGCTGCACGGTGAGGCCGTAGGCCGCGTTGTATGGCTCCGTCCATGCGAGCGTGCCGTCGTCATTGACCTTCGAGTCCACGTCAATGATCAACTCGATCGGGCCTGGGACGCCGTCGAATGCACGGAGCTCGAACGGGCCATCCATCAGGTTGCCCGTGACGGTGATGCCGCCACCCGTGATCGTCGCGTTGGCACTGTTGAGCACAGCGAGCATCTCGTCGGGGAGTTCGATGTTGCCGTAGCGAAGGGTGTCGTCCGAGCACAGGCACGGTGTGATGAACGTGCTCACGGTCGAGCCCGTGCACGTCTCCATCGTGTCGACGGTGAGTGTGAAGAAGTTGGACTCATCGCCAAGACCGAGAATGCATTCATCGGTCACCTGGGCGTAGGCGTACGGCTCGATCGCGTTGCCGCCGATGACGGGGTCGCGTCCCGCGCCGTCAGGTTCCGAAGGAAGCGTCGCTGCGGTGTACTGCGGGTGATCGACCACACCGCAACCGGAGTTCGTCTTCCAGTCGAAGCAGACCGTCACGTTCGCAGCGCCGCCACCGAAGACCGTACGGACCTCGCCGCCGGACAGCACGGCGAAGGTGTCGCCGATCCAGGAGACGTTCAACGCCGGCAGATAGTTGCGAAGGGCAGTGTTCTCGTGGATCGCACCGTTGGTCAGCGCGGCGCAGGCGTTCCGACCGTTCTTCCGCGCATTGCAGATGTGCGTCGGGTTTCCGCTCGCATCGAATGCGAAGAAGGTGAAGCGGTCGGATCCGCTGCTCATCTGGCTGGCGGTGTTGGTCCAACAGCTGGACGCCGACTGGAAGTTCCAACATTCGAAGAGGACTTCGCCGTTGTTCAACGCCATCGTCACGTAGAGCTTGTCGCCGTGGAGTTCCATGTTGTTGGTCTTGCCGTTGTTGTCGATGTCGGGAATGCTCGGATGGCTGTTGGCGGCCATCGTCCACTCACCACACGTCGTCATTGTGTCCGGGTCGACGCATGCGATGTGGCCGTCCTGGGCGACGACGTACAGGTTGTCGTTCCACATGACCGGACCGACGGCGTTCGTGTCGCTCGTCTGGGTAAAGGGCCAGAGGGCCACGAATTCGTTGGCGCAGTAGTCGCGAGCGTTCAGATCCACGCAGATGACGCCGGTCTGCGATGCGCTGATGTCACGAGCGGTGAAATACAGCTTGTTCCGCCCTTCGTCGAGGTAGTCGGTACCGCGAGTATGGGTGCGGTAGCCCTCGAGCGAGATCGAACCAGGCTTCGCCGCACCCGGATAGTTGAAGTTGCAGAAGTCCTTCGTGGCTCGGTCCATGCAGACGACGCTGCCTCGCCACGCACCCACGAAGGAGTGATGGTTGACGGCCCAGATCTCTGTGTCACCACGCAACAGCGGGGCCCAGCCGTCGCCATCGCCTCGGGCGTCGAAGCCGCTGAAGGGCGGCTTGATCTCGATCTCGCGGTCGCAGTCCGCGTTGCAGTTGGAGATGATCGCGCTGCCTTCCCGAACGATGTCGGGAGCATCACGCACAAAGTTGGAGAAGTACTGGTCGCCGGCGCGGCCGACGTTGACGGTGATGGCGTTCGTGGCCGTGCGGGTGATGACGATCACGGTGCCGTCAACCGCAGTGACCGTCGCGGTCGATTCGGCCGGAGGAAGTGCCGTGGTGATCACGGGAACGTCGGTGATGCGCATCCCGCCGGCAGTGAGCGCACCGACCACCGCGTCGACGGCCTCTTGCATCGCGAGCTCTTCTGCCTCGGTCTGTTCCGCCGTCGTGAGAGAGGTCAAACGACTCTCTCCCTTGTCCTCCAGATAGGCCTTGATCCTCAGATCGTGGGCCTGCACGCCGTTGAGCGATGCGACGTCGGCGGCGCGCTGCTGTTCCTGGCCCTGGCGATACCAGGCGCCGAG
>CALBVR010000096.1 GCA_937969565.1 uncultured Acidimicrobiales bacterium
TGGGTCAGGTGAAGGCGGGCATGACGTCGCTGATGAACAGCTCCATCGAGCGCTTCTGCTCCTCCAGGCCCAGACCCATGCTTGCGTAGTAGATGAAGCTGTCGACGCCGAGCGCCTCGTACGTCTTCAGCTTCTCGATCACCTCGTCGGGTGTCCCGACCAGCAGGTTCTCGTGCAACGACTGCGTGTTGTAGTCGGCGTGCTCCTCGAGCGTGTCGATCGGCGTTTCCGCCGGCACACCCTCCGTCACGCCACCATCGCCCGCAAACAGCGTGGTGAACATGCCGAGCTGCCGCTGCGCCGCCTTCACCGGTACCTGCCAATCCGCCGCGTCCTCGTAGACCGCAGCGTGCCGCATCATCGCCCACTCGGGTCGAGCGGTGCCCGGGTTCTTCGCCAGCGCATCGTCGAACCGGCGCTTGTACTCCACCATCTCCGCATGCGGGCGGGCGATCGGCCAACTCATCAGGTTGCAGCCGTTCTCCACCGCCCAATCGAACGTGATGGGGGAGCGGGCGGCCACCCAGATCGGCGGATGCGGATCCTGGATCGGCTTCGGGCACGACGTCGACGTCGGGAACTGCCAGAACTCGCCGTCGTGCGCGTAGTCCCCGGCCCACAACTCCTTCAGGACCGGCAACATCTCGTGCATGTACCGGTAGGCATCCTGCTGCTTCAGCCCCGGATGCATCCGGTCGAACTCCCGCTGATATGCCCCCGACCCGATGCCGAACTCCAACCGTCCGCCACTGATCAGATCCGTGAACGCCGCCTCGCCCGCCAGGTTGATCGGATGCCAATAGGCAGCCACCGCCACGGCGCATCCCAACCGGATTCGCTCGGTGTGCGCCGCCCACCACGTCAGGATCTGGAACGGGTTCGGCGCAATCGTCATCTCGAGTGCGTGATGCTCCGCCGCCCACACCGTCTCGAAGCCGCCACGGTCGGCCATCTGCACCATGTCCAACGTGTGGGCCTCGACCTTCTCCATCTCGATGTCCAGATCGAGACGCTCCAGGTTCACGGCGAGATGGAACTTCATGAGTGTTGTCGCTTTCTCTCGGGTCAGTCGTCGGCTTGTGCGTCGGGGTCGCGATGGGTGAAGGAATCTCGGCGGAAGCTGTACAAGGCATCCGGGTCCACGGCGATGTCGACCACGGCCGGGCGGCCACAGGCCAATGCGGCTTCCACCGCGCCGCCGACCTCCGCCAGGGTTTCGGCCCGGAACCCGGCGGCACCGTAGAGCTCGGCCACCTTGTCGAACGGCGGGCTCGAAATGTCGGCACCGATGTAGCGGCCGTCGAAGAAGTCCCGCTGATAAGCCTTCTCCGCGCCCCAACACTGGTTGTTCATCACGAGGGTGACCGTGTTCAGCCCGTAGGCGACCGCCGTGGACAACTCGCTGATCGTCATGCCGAAGCCGCCGTCGCCCATCATGCTCACGACCGGCCGCTCCGGCTGGGCGCACTTGATGCCGAGCCCGGCGGCAAACGAGAAGCCGACGAGTCCGAAGTCGAGCGGCGAGAACAGGCTCTGCGGCGAGTGATAGTCCAACGCATCGGTGGCCTGGAGGCACATCGTTCCCGCATCCAACGTGATCGCAGCGTCTGGCGGCAGGACCTTGCGGAACTCCTTGAACAAGCCGCTCGGCTTGATCGGGTCTGACGTGTCGGCGTTCGCGTCCCGATCGGCAAGGTGCGCCGCCCGGTCGGCCTCGAACGCTGTGGTCCATGCGGCGACGGACGCCTCGACCTCCGTCTGAGCGTCGAGCAGGGCCAACGCCGCAACCAGCTTCGTGGCCGCGTCCCGGGCATCGGCCCAGATGCCGACCGCAACCGGAAAGAACCGGCCGATCGCCGTGGGCTCGATCTCGATCTGGATGATTGCAGCGTCGGCGTTGATGTTGTCCGTGCTGTAGAAGGTGGAGTTGAAGCCGAGCCGCGTGCCGAGGGCGACGATCACGTCCGCCTCCTTCACGAGCCGGGACGCAACCGGATTGCCACGCGGGCCCATCTGCCCGGCGTTGCGAGGACTGCCGAACGGAATCGCATCGCCGTGACCCGGCGACGTTGCGATCGGGCAGTTGAGTGCATCGGCCAGCGCGAGCGCCGCGTCATGCCCGGCCGTGTTCTTGATGCCGCCGCCGGCCACGATCACGGGTTGACGGGCCGAACGCAACAGCTCGGCGGCCGCGGCAATCGCCTCGTCCGGCGCCGCCGGGTTGGTGGTGGCCCGATACCCGGCCGGCTGCTGCGCCGCCGGGAACTCGGCCGTGCCGGCCAGAACGTCTCGGGGAAGGTTGATCTGCACCGGCCCCTGGCGCGGCGTCACCGCAACCCGAAACGCCTCCCGGAACATCTCCTGCACGCGATCGGTGCTCGGCACGGTCCACGTCTTCTTCGTGATGGGCGTGAACAGCGCCTCCTGGTCCACCTCCTGGAACGCATCGCGGTAGCGATGCCCGCTGGCCAGGTGCCCGGCGATGGCGACGACGGGGGAGTAGGCGGCCTTCGCCTGGGCGAGGCCCGTGACGAGATTCGTGGAACCCGGGCCGTTCTGGCCGGCCAGGACCACGCCGGCCTGCCCCGTCACGCGGGCGAAACCGTCGGCCATGTGCGTGCCGGTTCGTTCGTCCCGCACACCGACGAAGGTGATGTCGGACGAGTCGTGGAGTGCATCGAACAGCTCCATCGTGGCGGATCCGATCAGACCGAAGACGTGGCCGACCTGCTCGGCCTTCAACGCTTCGACGGCGGCATGGCCGCCGGTCATCTCCGTCGTGTCGTTCACGTCCGTCACCGTGTGCTCCCCCGGGCCGGTCCAGGAGACCTCCCGATCGCAGTTTCGCGTATCGACATGGATTTTGGCCATCGGAATCATCTGCACGTATGGTTCGAAAAAGTCGAACCATGAATCTCACCGCACTCGAAACGTTCCTCGCCATCGTCGATACCGGTAGCCTCGTGCGCGCATCCGAACAACTCCACGTCAGCCAATCGACCGTGACGACGCGGCTGCAGACCCTCGAACAGAACCTCGGCACCACGCTCATCCATCGACAGAAGTCCGGCATCGAACTGACCGAGGCCGGGCGCCGGTTCCGGCACCACGCAGTCGTCATGGTCGAACTCTGGAGCCAGGCTGCGCAAGACATCGCGCTCCCGGACACGGTCGACGTCGTCTGCAGCATCGGCTGCCACCCCGACCTCTGGTCCGGACCCGGCCGCCGACTCTTCGACGCCATCCGAGCCGACCACCCGCAAGCGGGGCTGACCGTGCTTCCCGGCGATCAGGCCGAGTTGGAACGGCTGCTGCGCGGCGGGCTCGCCGACATCGCGATCACGTACGAGGCGTCCGTGCAACACAACCAGACCGTGCGCAGCCTCGATCCCGAACGGCTCACCCTCGTCTCCGACCGGGTCGGCTCGCCGATGCGCTTCGACCCCAAGTACATCTATGTCGAAGGCGGCGAAGACTTCCGTCGGCGTCACGCCGCCGCCTACTCCGACGCCGGCACCGCCCGCCTCAGCTTCGGCAGCACCGACTGGGCCCTCGAAGAAGTGCTGCGCAACGGCGGCAGCGCCTACCTGCCGACCCGGCTGACCGCCCGCCACATCGCCGACGGACGACTGCACCCGGTGGCCGACGCCCCCGACTTCACCCGAAGCGTCTACCTCGTCCTCTCCGAACGCGCCGCCACCTGGCCCTGGCTCGAACCCATCGTCACCACACTCACCCCGACCTAACCCGCGGTGCCGTGGCGTCCGGCCGCTCCGACCCGCTGCCTGACCCCACTCCGCGCGCACCCCACCACATGGCGGTCTGTCCCCACCTGTAGCGGAGTGCGCGCGGTTGGTGGTTGTCGATGACGTGACGGCGGCGGTGACAGGATGGGGGGATGACGCAGCGGTTTCCGTATGAGCTCGACACGCGGTGGAACGCCTTGTTCTTCGGGCTCGGTGTGGGAGCGAAGGACGCCGTCGAACTCACCGACGACGGACGTCTCGTCGCCAGCTACGGCCGAGTGCGCGTCGAAACCCCGCTCGACAACATCGACCACACGCTCGTCACCGGACCCCACCGGTGGTACACGGCAGTCGGCCTCCGCCTCAGCTTCACCGACACCGGCCTCACCTTCGGCACCAACCACCGACTCGGCCTCTGCATCGCCTTCCGCGAACCCATCAAAAAGGTCATCGGATTCAAGGACCACGACGCCCTCTGGGTGAGTGTCGCCGACCCACACGGCCTCGCCGACGCCATCGGCCGCTGACCGCCCCCGCCGGCCGGCAACCCGGCGGCGCCCGACTTGTGGCGTTTCTTACATTGTCTTCAGGGCCGTTTCATGTGCGGCCGCCAACGTGTGCGCAACAATTCGTTCCATGCAGCTCTCCCCACGCTCAAGGATCCTCGCCGTCGTCGCCGCCCTCGCCGTCCTGCTCGCCGCATGCGGCGGCGGCGACGGCGACTCTGCCGAGACCGCCGGTGTCGCCAGCGTCGACGACCTCAACGAGGCGACCACCGACGCTGTCGACGCCGCCGAAGACGAAACCGAAGCCGAAGTCAGCGAAGACGACGCCGAAGAGATCGTCCTCGCGATGTCCCAATGCATGCGGGACAATGGCTGGGATGACTTCCCCGACCCGGTCCCTGACGGCAACGGCGGATTCGGGCTCCGAGCCGCCATCCTCTCCTCCGGAATCGACTTCCAGAACCCGGACTTCCGCGAACAACTCGAGGTCTGCCAGGCCGAATCCGGAGCCGACCAGCTCGGCACCAGCGCCCGCAACAACAACCGCGAAGCACTCGAAGAAGGACTGCTCGTCTACACCGACTGCCTCCGCGCCGAAGGGCTCGACGTCGGCGACCTCACCTTCGACGGCGGCCAGGGCGCCCAAGGCGGTCAGGCCCAGGGTCAAGGCCAGGCCGACGGAGCCGACGGCGAAGGCCGCGGCCAACCGCAGGGACAGGGCGGTGCCGGCGGCGACCGCGCCGAACGCATCGCCAACCGACTCGGCCTCGACCTCGAGGATCCCGATGTCGTCGCCGCCCTCGAGGCCTGTGAGCCCACGCTCGACGAAGCCCTTGCCGGATTCGGGCAGGGTGGCGGTCAGCAGCCCGCCGCCGCCACCACCGACAGCTGAATCGGAGCACGCATGAGTTCGATGCAACCCGCTCGATGGCCCGCGCTCCTCGTCGGCCTCGTCCTCGGAGCCGCCGTCGGCATCGGTGCATGGATCTGGTTCGACCAGGCCGACACCGACACCGAAGCGACCGTCGAGACCGAAACGGAAACCACCACCGTCCAGGCCGAAACCCGCGACCTCGTCTCCTTCACCGAATGGACCGCCCAACTCACCGCCGGTGAGCCTGCCGTCATCGCCGCATCCGGCCGAGGCACGATCACCCGCACCTCCGACGTCGGCACCACCATCCGGGCCGGCGACGTCGTCGCCGAAATCGACGGCGCACCCGTCGTCGCCCTCTACGGCTCCGTCCCCCAGTTCCGGGCACTCGACGACGACGCGGACGACGGCGCCGACATCGAACAACTCGAGGCCAACCTCGTCGCCCTCGGCTACGACCCCGACGGCACCGTCACCGTCGACGACGACTACACGTACAACACCGGCCTCATGGTCGAGCGCTGGGAAACGGACCTCGGCATCGAGGAACCGGACACGACGGTCGACCTCGGCCAGATCGCCTTCATCGAAGGGCCGAGCGAAGTCACCTCGCGAACCGCTGTCGGCTCACAAGCGGCGCCCGGCCAACCACTGCTGGCCACCGTCACCCTCGCCGAAAGCGGCTTCCTCGCCAACCCCGTGAACACGTCGGCCGTCGGCGCTCTCGCAGACATCGACGTCGTTCTCGCCGACGGACTCGTCCTCGCCGACCTCACCGTCGACGACACGGTCGTCCCCGCAGTCGCCGTCACCGGAGAACCCGACACCGAACGCACCGACGCCTACGAGGTCCAGGTCCCCGACGGAGCCGTCGTCGTCGACACGGTGCTCGACGTCTTCGAATGGACCGAGGCCGGCCGCCCCACGCACCGGTGGGAACTCGCCCAGGGCGCCATCGAACT
>CALBVR010000097.1 GCA_937969565.1 uncultured Acidimicrobiales bacterium
AGCCCTACGGCTACCGCGAGTACAGCGCCCGCGACCCCGAAGGCGCGCTCTGGTCCTTCATGAAGCCCCTCGCCTGAACCGGGGGTCGGGTCTCACGTTCACCCGACGAGCTGCGCTCAGTAGTTGCGTCGGACCCGTTCCTTCTCGATAGCTGCCGCCATCTCATCGGACCGGTTCGATTCCCGGCGCGCCCGTTCGTGTTCGGCGAGCGAGACACTCCGCTCGGGCGAGGTCGGCCGGGTCCCCTCTCGAACTGTCCGGTTCCACCACTGCCGTATGCGTCCCATGTCAGGAACCTAGTGATGAACGGGGGTGCGCCAACCGGGCTATCGTCCCGCGCATGATCCTCTGGCTCAACGGAACGTTCGGCGTCGGCAAGACGACGACCGCGAACGCTCTGCTCGAGGGCTCCGACTGGCGGATGTTCGATCCTGAACATGTGGGATACCTCGTCGCCGGGAATCTCCGTGACCTCGACTTCGACGACTTCCAGGACCTGGAGCCGTGGCGCGCACTCGTACCCGTCGTTGCTGCAGAGCTCTTTCGCTTCAGCAAACCACCGGTCATGGTCGCCGTCCAGAGCGTACTCATGCAAGACCATTGGAATGCGCTGATGGCGGGGTTCACGGCGCAGGAACTACCGGTGAGACACGTGGTGTTGGACTGTGAGGCAGAGGAGCTCCGTCGACGAATCGAGGCAGATCAGGACGAGCCGGACGCCCGGCAGTGGCGACTCGACCACCTGGACGCCTACGAGAGCGCTCGGCCCTGGCTGACCGCAGCTGCGGACCTGATAGTGGACACGACGGACCGCTCTCCTCAGGAGGTCGCCCAATCCATCGTTGCGACGTTCAGGTGAACCGTTCTGTTCGATGTTCATCCGAACCGATGCGCCATCCGCGAGACTGATCTGGTGACCTCCCGAAGCGACCGGCCGCTGCCGGCGACCAAGCGTCCTGTCGACGACACCCCGATCCACACGGTGGACCTGCCTCCTCTGCCGACAGCGACCTACAACATTCCGGCGACCGCCTGGGTCGAAGCGCCGGTCGAACTGCTTGAGGCAGGGGCGGACATCGGCCAGCCGGAGATCATGTACAAACGCCGGATCGGATCGTGGCTGTTGTGGCGGGCGGGCCCAGCGAGCAAGGCACACTCTCGCTACGTCGCCATTCATGCGGACGACCTGACCCGCGTTCACACGTTCCGACTGTTTCCCGATCGGACGGGCTCTGGTGTCGGCCCGAGCGGCACCGAGCACGAACGCTTCCGGCCGTGGAAAGAGGAGCTCCACGAAACGCCCTGACGGTCGCGCCTGACCAGCCGGAAACGCGGTCCGCTACGGTTGGCCGATGCCTCAAGCCACCAATCAGGAAGTCGTCCTCGAGTACGAGACCTTCGGCGATCCGAACGATCCGACCTTGCTGCTCGTCATGGGCTTGGGTGCGCAGATGACGGCCTGGCATGTCGATTTCTGTCGACAGCTCGCCGCTACCAACTTGCATGTGGTTCGGTTCGACAACCGCGACTGCGGTCTGAGTTCCAAGACGCCGGGCGACGCTCCGGACGTGATGGCGCTGTATGCGGCAGCGAGTGCCGGGCTCCCGATTCCCGACGTGCCGTATTCGCTGTCGGACATGGCAGGAGACGCGGTGGCCGTACTGGACGCGGTCGGCGTGGAGAAGGCGCACGTTGCCGGCGCATCGATGGGCGGCATGATCACGCAGCAGATGGCAATCGATCATCCGGATCGGGTCGCAAGCATCATCTCGATCATGTCGACGACCGGCTCCCTCGAGGTTGGCCAGGCGGAGCCGGAGGCCATCGGCGCGTTGCTCACGCCTCCGCCACCGGGGCGGGATGCTGCGATCGCTCGCGATGTCGAGGTGGGCCGCGTCATCAGCGGACCGCTGTTCAACGAAGAGCTTGCACTGGCGGCAGCGACGGCCTCTCACGACCGGAGCTTCTACCCGGTTGGTGCTGCATTCCAGTTGGCGGCGATTGCCGCTGGCGGTGACCGAACCGAAGCGCTCGGCAGCGTGCAGCATCGCGCGCTTGTGATTCACGGCCAGGCAGATCCGTTGATCACTCCGTCGGGCGGCGAGGCGACGGCAGCGGCGCTTCCGAACTCGACGCTGTTGATGCTGGAGGAAATGGGCCATGACCTTCCGGTCCCGCTGTGGGACACGTTGGTGACCGCCATCGGACAACACATCGCCGCCTGAAGCGGCTGGCGCAAGAACGGAGCAACCATGAAGGACATCCCGGGCATCGACGAAGACGGCAACCCGAAGAACGGGCCGTTCAAGGTGCACTTCAAGAACGGTCTCGTCTCCTGTCAGGGCGAGTTCACCGACGGGCAGAAGTCGGGAACCTGGAAGTACTTCCTCAACAACGGGCAGATGCAGTCGTCTGGCCGCTACAAGGACGGCAAGATCGCCGGCCGTTGGAAGTGGTTCTACAAGACCGGCGAGCCACGAGCGACCGGCGGCTTCGACGACGACGAGCAGAAGCACGGCTCGTGGAAGCGTTACCACGCCAATGGTCAGCTCTGGGATGAGGGCCGTTTCGAGCACGGCAAGAAGAAGGGCGTCTGGAAGGTCTACGACGAGGCTGGCGAGCTCACGAAGGAACAGACCTTCAAGTAGTCAGCCGATCTCGGCGTCTGGAAGCACGGTCTGCGGCCGGAACACCACGCGGTAGAAGTCGTCGGACACGTTGGCCGCATCGATCTGCTCGACGAAGTAGGTGACGTTGTCGGACAGGCCGACGAAGTGCTTCTTGAACTCGTCCGGTCCGGTCTTGCACGTGACGGTTCGCTGGAACGGGTTGTCATCGTTGTCGAGTGCGCAGAGGCCGATGATCTCCATCATGTACGTGTCGGTGATGCCGTTGTAGAACACGATTCGGCGCGTGAGCTCAAAGTTATCGGCAGCGGTGGACAGGTTCTCCGACGCGATGTCGGCTGGCTGCGAGCAGCCCGCAAGAAGCGCTGCGGCCACAAGCATGCCGGAGAGGATGCGCGCAATTTTCCGGAATCGTGTCGTCATGGTGATGTCCTTCGTTGTGGTCGGGCACTGATGGCGATGACCGTTCAATGGCTCACGGTCGAACCAGACCCTACGTCGGGGACCGATCGACCAACGCGAACAGCGATGACGAGGCTTCTACGACCGGACCCTCCTACGTGGCAGGCGGACGCTGCGCGGCGAAGCGCCACACCTCCAAGCCTTCACGTTCACACTTTCGTTCTCGGCGCGAAAGCGCCTCGCAGGCAGGCCGTCGTTCCCATCCGTCGTCGCTCAGCGAGAGCGGGCTGGCTTCGAGGTGTTCAGCGATCTCGCGGGCGTAGACCTCCACATCGGTCGCGATGAGGAGAAGCCCCCCGGGCCGCAGACAGCGATGGACATCTTCGATGAACTCGGGCGTGAGCAGCAGCCGTTTCGCACGGAGCTTTGCGTTCCACCACGGGGTGGGAAAGAGGACCTCGACGATGTCGAAGCTGCTCGGCGG